>NZ_JAUQTZ010000141.1:0-16015 GCF_059803845.1 Rhizobium sp. UFLA01-1127
CATCCCGACATTCTGCTCGTGCGTGCCGACCGGGAAATCCCCGAAGCCGAACGCCGCAAGCTTTCGCTGTTCTGCAATGTGCGGGAATCTGCCGTCATTCAGGCGCTCGATGTTGCGAACATCTACGACGTGCCGATGGCCTATCATAAGGAAGGCCTCGACAACGAAGTCCTGGCCGCCTTCGGCATCGAGCCGGCTCCGAAGCCGCGTCTCGAGCAGTGGGAAGAGGTCTGCAATCGTATCCGCACGCCGGAAGGCGAGGTGACCATCGCCATCGTCGGCAAATATACTGGTCTGAAAGATGCCTATAAGTCGCTGATCGAAGCGCTGCATCACGGCGGTATCGCCAACCGGGTCAAGGTCAAGCTCGAATGGATCGAGTCCGAGATCTTCGAAAAGGAAGATCCGGCGCCCTATCTCGAGAAAGTTCATGGCATTCTCGTGCCCGGCGGCTTCGGCGAACGCGGTTCCGAAGGCAAGATCCTGGCAGCCCGATTCGCACGCGAGCGCAAGGTGCCGTATTTCGGCATCTGCTTCGGCATGCAGATGGCCGTCATCGAAGCGGCTCGCAATCTGGCCGGCGTCGAACATGCCTCGTCGACCGAGTTCGGCCCCACCAAGGAGCCAGTCGTCGGCTTGATGACCGAATGGCTGAAGGGCAACGAGCTGCAGAAGCGCACGGCATCGGGCGATCTCGGCGGCACCATGCGCCTTGGCGCCTACAAGGCGGCCCTGAAGAAGGGTACGAAGATTTCGGAGATTTACGGCTCGACCGATATTTCGGAGCGCCATCGCCACCGTTACGAGGTCAATGTCGATTACAAGGACATGCTGGAAGAATGCGGCTTGACCTTCTCCGGCATGTCACCGGACGGCGTTCTGCCCGAGACGGTCGAATATGCGGATCATCCGTGGTTCATCGGCGTCCAGTATCACCCGGAACTGAAATCCCGGCCGCTGGAACCGCATCCGCTGTTCTCGAGCTTCATCGAAGCCGCGACGGAACAGAGCCGGCTGGTTTAAAAGCTGCAAATCGCTTGCGGTAGTCGCTCGGGCTCACCGCAAGCCTCTCCCGAAAATGATGACGCATGGTGGCGAGCGATCCAAAACCGCTCGCTGCTGCTATATCATCCAGTGAAATGGCTGTCTGTTTTTCGAGCAGATCACGGGCGCGCCGGAGCCGTTCACTCAGCAGCCATTCGCCCGGCGCCATGCCAGTGGTCGCCTCGAAACGACGCTGGAAGGTTCGCACACTCATGCCGGCCCGCGCTGCAAGCGCGGCGATGGGCTGCTCGTCCTGCAGACGTTCGCGCATCCATTCAAGCAATGGACCCAAGCGCGCTCCCTCGCGCTGTCTCAGAACCGGGGTCTCGATATATTGCGCCTGACCGCCTTCGCGATGTGGAGGCACCACGAGCCGGCGGGCAACGCGGTTGGCGATGTCAGGTCCGAAATCCCGGCGCACGACGTGCAGGCAGAGATCGATCGCGGCGGCACTGCCGGCCGCCGTGAGCACCTTGTCCTCATCGACATAGAGAACATCGGCATCCACCGATATGTCCGGATAACGCGCAGCGATGGATTCGACGTAGCGCCAATGCGTGGTCGCCTTGCGGCCAGCGAGCAATCCCGCCGCGGCGAGGACCGCCACGCCGGAGCATAGCGACATGATGCGAACGCCGCGGCGGCTGGCCGCCTGCAGCTCGGCAACCAGCGGGGCAGGGACCGGCGTGCCTATGCCGCGCCAGCCGGGCACGACGATCAGATCGGCATCGGCGATGACTTCCAGCCCGCGGTCGACCTGCACTGTCAAACCACCGGCAGCGCGAAGCGAGCCATCCTCGATGGCGCAAGCGGAAAACCTGTACCAATCGCCGCCCATCTCCGGACGGGGCAGGCCGAAGATTTCATAGGCGACGCCGAATTCGAATGTGCAGAGCCCGTCATAGACGAGGGTTACAACATGCGGGCCGCGGAGATCGGGATCATCTGAGTTTGGCATGATATTGACGCTATATGGCATTTCGGCCAATTTCAACCGCGGGACCGCTCAGGCATGAATGCGCCGAAGCAAGAAGGAGCGTTCCATGTCCCTAGTCAGTGAAATCCCCGCAGCAGCCCCGAACTTCGTCGCCGAACATTATGCCCGCAGGCTTGCGTTCGAGACGGATTGCTCCGACGTGCGTCAGGCCATGACATCGGGCAACGCGGATTTCGTGTTGCTCGATGTCCGCGGCCCAGCCATGTTTCAGGAGAAGCATATTCCGGGCGCGATCAACCTGCCGCATGGCAAAATGACTGCGCGAAAGATGGCGGAATGGCCCGAGGACACGCTGTTCGTCGTCTATTGCGCCGGACCGCATTGCAACGGCACGGACAAGGCCGCCTGGCGGCTCGGCACGCTCGGTAAGCGCGTGAAGGTGATGATCGGCGGCATGACCGGCTGGGCCGATGAGGGGTATCCCTTCGAGATCGGCTAACAGATGAGAAGGCAGACTTGGCATGTGCCGGGTCCGCCTGCTTCGGAAACACTGTGAAAGCGTCGATACCTACGTCATTTGGCTGTCGCGCGGCTTCTGTTTCCGTGCCACTGTGCGAGCAAGCATAACGGGAACAAAAGTATGATCCTCAATCCGTTTGACGATCGCGCGGAGAGACCGAGGGCCAAGATCGCCATCACCTTCATGCTGCTGATCGCGTTCAACATTAGTGCATGGATCTGGGCCTGGGCGGTCTTTGCCGAGAGGCCGTCGCTTCTGGGCATTGCGCTTCTTGCTTATATGTTCGGCCTTCGCCATGCCTTCGATGCCGATCATATCGCCGCCATCGACAACGTTGTGCGCAAGCTCATTCAGGAAAAGAAGCAGCCCTATGCTGCGGGCTTCTTCTTCTCTCTCGGTCATTCCTCGATCGTCGTCATCGCCTCTATCCTGATTGCAGCGACCGCGGCCGCCATGCAAAGCCAGCTCGATTCGTTCCACAATATCGGCGGCGTCATCGGCACCGCGGTTTCGGCATTGTTCCTGACGCTGATCGGCATCGCCAATCTCTTTGTCCTGAAGGGCGTGTGGTCCGCCTTCAAGAGGGCGCAAAAAGGCGAAGGGATCACCGATGACGATCTCGATGCGCTTCTTGGCGGCGGCAGTTTTCTCGCGCGTATCTTCCGGCCGATGTTCAAAGTCGTCACCCGCTCCTGGCACATGTATCCGATCGGCTTTCTCTTCGGCCTCGGCTTCGACACAGCAACCGAGATCGGGCTTCTCGGCATTTCGGCCGCTCAGGCCGCGCAGGGCATGTCCTTCTGGACGATCCTGATCTTCCCGGCGCTGTTCACCGCCGGCATGTCACTGATGGATACGCTCGACAGTACGCTGATGACAGGCGCTTATGGCTGGGCCTTCGTCAAGCCGGTCCGCAAGCTCTGGTACAATCTGACGATCACAGCGGCCTCCGTCGTCGTCGCCATCTTCATCGGAGGCATCGAGGCGCTCGGGCTGATCTCCGACAAGCTTGGCCTCGAAGGCGGCTTTTGGCGCTTCATCGCCGAACTCAACGACAATCTCGCCAATTTCGGCTTCGCCGTGGTCGGCATTTTCCTGCTGAGCTGGCTGATTTCGGCCGCGCTCTATAAGGCGAAGGGGTATGACAGCCTGCAGATCAATCATTCCTGACGTCAATCGCGCCACATCGGGATGATGGAGAGCACGAGAAGGCAGGCCAAAAAGATATTGAGGGCACGCCATTGCCACGGCGCGTTCAGCAGCCGGGCGAATAACTGGCCCAGCGCGCACCACAATGTCAGCGAGAGTGCCGCCATAACGCAGAAGGTCATGCCAAGCAGCATCGCAAGCGTGAACGGACTGTTTGCGAGCGCGGCAAAAGAGGCTGCAGCGCCAATCGTCATGGCCCAGCCCTTGGGGTTGTGCCACAGCATCCAGACGCCCGCCAGAAAGCCCGTCGGCCTTGCCATCTGCCCGGCCTCGCGCGGCTGGCCGCTTCCGCCGATCCGAACGGCGAGCCAGATCAGATAGAGGGAACCCAACGCCTTCATGGCGATCTGCAACATCGGCAGGGCCGTCAATACGCCGCCAAGCCCCACCGCCGCGGCACAGGCCATGGAACCCAGGCCGAAGGCAAAACCGCCCATAACGGGTATCGAGCGGCGGAAGCCGAAATGCGCACCGGACGCGGTCGCAAGTGTCGTCGCGCCACCGGGGGTTATCGTGGAAACCAATGCGAAGAGGATCAGCGGCAGCAAGGATTCGATCGTCATATCCGGCTTTTCTCCATATCGGGAAAAGTCATAGACGGCACTTCTGCATCATGAAATCGAATATTGAAGGATCCCGGCATTAGAAACTATAATGCAGCCATGACCCGAAACTTCGACATTACACTCATCAGAACCTTCGCCACCGTCGCCGAGCAGGCCAGCATGACGATATCAGCCAATATGCTGCATATGACCCAGGGCGCCATCAGCCAGCAGATCAAGCGGCTTGAGGACATGCTCGGCTGCGCCTTGTTCGAGCGTGACAGGCGCGGATTGCGTCTGACGGAAGCAGGCGAACGGCTGCTCGGCAATGCTCGCCGCCTGCTGGTGCTGAACGACGAGATCTGGAACGACATGACGGAAAGGACGGTTCGCGGCAGCGTCCGGCTCGGCGTTCCCTACGATCTCGTCGGAGCAACGCTCGCGCCTGTGCTCAAATCCTATGCCGAGCGTCACCCGCAGGTGGAGATTTCTTTGGTTTGCGCTTCGTCTCCCGAGCTTCTGGAAGAGCTGGGGAACGGAACCGTCGATCTCTGCGTGGCGGAGGAACCTTACGGCGCGTCGCAGGGCGAGTGCCTGGCTGTCGAACGGCTCGTCTGGGTCGGCGCGAAGGCCGGCAATGCCCATCGCAAGGTGCCGCTGCCGATTTCGATGGTCGCCGATACCTGCGCCTTCCGCACATCGGTCTTTGCGGCACTCAGCAGGGACGGACTGCGCTGGCGGACGGTCTTTGAGAACGGCAATATCGAGGCGACCACGGCAACGGTGCGCACCGATCTGGCCATCACCGCCTGGCTCGCTTCGACCGTTCCCTCCGATCTCGACATCCTCAATGTCGAGCATGGCTTGCCCGAACTGCCGGTCTTTGCGATCAACCTGCATTTGCCGAAGGGCGGTGCAACACCGCAAGCGCTCGAGCTTGCCCGCCACATCCGCGAAGGCATGATGCGGCCGCGGCAATCCGCGGCCGCCTGAGTCCCAGCTTCTGGGAGGCCCTTATGCTGCCGTCGGCAGCGGACCGACATAGCGCGATTGCGGGCGGATCAAGCGTCCGTCAAGCGTCTGCTCGCGTGCGTGGGCGATCCAGCCAACCGTGCGGCCGATCGCGAAGACGCCGGTGAAGGAACTGCGCGGGAAGCCGAGGGCGTCGAGCAGCAGGGCGGTGTAGTATTCGACATTGACGTCCAAGGGCCGATCCGGCTTGCGCTCCTTGAGCAAAGCCAGCGCCGCAGATTCGATGGCTTCCGCCAGAGCGATGCGCCCGGCGTCGGCCTGTCCGCTGGCAAAGATCGGCTTCAATGCCGTTTTCAGGGCGTCGGCGCGCGGATCACGGACACGGTAGATGCGATGGCCGAAGCCCATCAACCGCTCGCCGTGATCGAGCGCCTGCGACAGCCAGGCGTGGGCATTTTCAGGCTTGCCGACACCGTCGAGCATATCGAGCACCGGGCCGGGGGCACCGCCATGCAGAGGCCCTTTGAGGGCGCTGATTGCCGCGAGAACCGAAGAAGTGAGGCCGGCATGGGTCGAGGCGATAACACGGGAGGCGAATGTCGATGCATTGAGACCATGATCGGAAATCGTTACCAGATAGGCGTCGAGCCCCGCCGTTTGCTCGGCCGTCGGCACGCGACCCGTCAACATGTGCAGGATGTCGGCTGATTGCGAGAGCGAGGCATCCGGCCTGATCGGCGCTTTGCCCTTCTGCAATCGCAATACGGCCGGCAGGAAGACGGCGGGCGCCGCCATCAGGCGGATCGCCGTAGCAAAATCTTCTCCATCCGGGACGCGCGCCAGCAAGGCACGCACAGCGTCCACCGGCGGTAACGCGAGCACAGCGGCATCGGCGGCCTCCACATGCGTAAAGAGGGCAATACGGGCCGCGCCAAGCTTCGCTCGGATGGAAGTTGCGTCAATATGTTCGTCAAACAGGCCATCCAGCAGCAGCGCCGCAACATCCTCGAAGCGGCTGGTCGCGACCAGATCATCCAGCGATACGCCGCGGATAATCAGACGACCGGCAGCACCGTCGACATCGGACAGCTTCGTTTCTGCAGCAATGACATCTTCAAGACCACTTTTCATCATTGTTCTCCTTTGACTATCCGATTAGATCGGGCCTATTCCTATTGACGTCAATCTTGATGCAATTGATCAATATGAGGACCGGTGAGCTGGCTGACGGCGGAGCAGGCGCTGAACCTGCTGGGAACGAAATCGCAGACGCTTTACGCCAATGTCAGCCGCGGTCGCATTCGCGCGAAAGCCGATCCTGCCGACACGCGGCGCAGCCTCTATTTTGCCGATGACGTCAAGCGATTGGCCACCCGCCATGCCGGGAGGCGCAAGACCGAGGCAGTGGCCGCCGAGGCCATTCAATGGGGCGATCCGGTGTTGCCATCGGCCCTGTCGACGGTTTCGAACGGCAGGCTTTTCTATCGCGGCCAGGATGCGGCGATACTTGCCGAAAGCGCGAGCCTCGAAGATATCGCGCTGCTGCTTTGGGATATGAAGCGGCCGTTGCGATTCGAACAAAGCATGGTTCAGCAAAAACTTCCTTCCCTGGATGCTGCGTTTTCAGCATTGGCAGAGCGCATAACAAGCGATCTGCCATCACTCGGACGCTCGCTTCCGGCCCTGCAGAATGAAGCCGAAAACGTGCTCGGTACGGTGGCTGAAGCCCTGGCCCCCGGCGCTTGGGATCAACCGCTGCATCGGCGCCTCGCGGTTGCCTGGAATCGCCCCGATGCCGCCGATATGATCCGCCGCAGTTTCGTCTTGCTTGCCGACCACGAACTGAATGCTTCGACCTTCACTGCGCGGATCACGGCGTCCGCCGGCGCGACCTTATCCGCCGCCACCTTGTCCGGTCTTTCAACTCTGACGGGTCCGCTGCACGGCGGCGCCTGGCAGAGCGTACGCTCGCTTATCGCGCGGGCGGCCGCGACCGGCGTGGACGAGGCAGTCCGCAGCTATCTGGCGGAGGGGCGGCCACTGCCGGCTTTCGGCCATCAACTCTACCCGGATGTCGATATTCGCGGAGAGGCGTTGCTCGGCCGCTTCACGCTGCCTCCGCTTTTTGCCAGTGTTCGCGATGTCGGCGAACAATTGGTCGGCGAGCGCGTCAATGTCGATTTCGCACTGACAGCCATGACCCACGCCTACCATCTGCCGGAGGATGCGCCGCTGATCATCTTCGCTTTGGCGCGAACTGTAGGCTGGCTCGCGCACGCCATGGAGCAGGCGACGAGCGGCAGGCTCATCCGGCCGCGGGCGCGGTATGTAGGGCCGTCAGTACCTTGACCTCATTTTATCGGGAATAGTGCGTCCCCTATTTCACCGGCAAGTGACAAACCGCTTCGATATTGTGCCCATCAGGGTCGAGAATGAAAGCGCCGTAATAGTTCTGATGGTAATGGGGGCGCAGACCGGGAGCACCGTTATCGATGCCGCCGGCGATGATCCCCACTCGATGGAATTCATCGACGGTTTTCCTGTTTGGGGCGGCAAAGGCGATATGCGCGCCCGCTTGCCGGGCATCGCGGTGACCAATCCAGAAGAAGGCCTTCCGTTCGGTGCCGTACCCCGCAAAGCTATCGCCTTCGGCATAAAGACGTTCTATGCCGATGGAGCGCAATATCGTGTCGTAGAAGATCTTCGATCGCTCGATATCGCGAACCCCGATCGTCACATGATCAAGCACATCATCCTCCTAACGCCGACGAACGCTGGACCTTAGCCGCGTCGATCCTATATCGAAATCCAACCGCTGCTGAGAATTATTCTGTCAGGCAATGATCGCGAATATTTAAGGTCAGGCGACCACGAAAAATATCGCTTTCCTCAAGGCAGGCGAAGCGCAACCTTGATGCAAGGGCGGGAGGCCCGGCCACACCTATCACAGATGCGTGAATGCGCGAACTTTTCTTCGATGTCCGGCTTGTGCATGGCTCGCCCGTCATTTGTTCATTGGAAAATGCTGCGAAATGTCTCTATTGAACATTCAAACGATTAAAACCGTCCTAGGAGACTGACATATGCAAATCGGAATGATCGGCCTTGGCCGTATGGGCAACAACATGGTGCAGCGCCTGATGAGGGGCGGTCACAATGCGGTTGTTTTCGATGCGCGCCCCGAAGGCATTGCAGCGCTCGAGCAGCTCGGTGCCACCGGCAGCAAGTCACTCGAAGATTTCGTATCGAAGCTCGCGAAGCCGCGCGTCGTGTGGCTGATGCTGCCGGCTGCGATCGTCGATCAGGAACTTGCTGCGATCGTTCCGCTTCTTGAAGAGGGAGACATCGTCATCGATGGAGGCAACTCCTATTATCATGACGATATCCGCCGTGCCGAAGAGTTGAAGCCGAAGGGCATCCACTATGTCGACGTCGGCACCAGTGGTGGCGTTTTCGGCCTGGAGCGCGGCTATTGCCTGATGATCGGCGGCGAGAAGGAAACCGTCGAGCATCTCTCGCCGATCTTCGCGACGCTCGCTCCTGGCGTCGGCGACGTCGCTCCGTCGGCAATGCGCTCCGAAGAAGCCGCCAGGAACAGCACGGCAGAACAGGGTTACCTTCATTGCGGCCCCTCCGGCGCCGGCCACTTCGTCAAGATGGTCCATAATGGCATCGAATACGGCCTGATGGCTGCCTATGCCGAAGGCTTCAACGTTCTGCGTCATGCCAATATCGGCAAGCAGACCGCCGAGAAGGACGCCGAAACCGCACCGCTCTCGCATCCGCAATATTATCAATACGATCTCGACATCGCTGAAATCTCCGAGGTCTGGCGCCGCGGCAGCGTAATCACCTCCTGGCTGCTGGACCTCACTGCCGACGCTCTGCATGGCGACGCAGCCCTTTCGCAATATGCCGGCCGCGTTTCCGACTCGGGCGAAGGCCGCTGGACGATCTCGGCCGCCATCGACGAAGGCGTTCCGACGCCGGTGCTGAGCGCCGCGCTCTACGGCCGTTTTGCTTCGCGCGGCAACGACGATTATGCAAACAAGGTTCTCTCCGCCATGCGTGCCGGCTTCGGCGGCCATCATGAGAAACCGGCGAAGTAATCGATCTCTATCCATCGGATAAAATGGAAGCCGGGTGGGGCGAACCTCCCGGCTTTTGCTTGTTCGTCTTTGCCTCACTATTGCCGGACGGAAAACCGCACTGTTTTCGCAGGAGCTTCAGCCCAGCAATTCGGGCCGCAGCAATATGACCGGAGTGTGCAAGCCCGCTTCAAGCTGCGATGCATGCGGCGGGCGGACGACCAGGCAGTCGGCGCGCGAGAAGACCTTCATCATCGAGGAATCCTGCTTCGAGAAGGGCTCGGCGAGCCAGCCGCCATCCTCGGTCTTCGTCAGCGTCGCACGGACATAATCCTGTCGCTGATCGTTCGCCGCAAAAGTCACGGCAGCGCGTGCGATACCCTCACGCCTGATCGGCGGCAGGGATGCAAGCTTTCTGATCAGCGGTTCGAGAAAGAGCAGGCCGCATACGAGGCTGGAGACAGGATTGCCGGGAAGGCCCAGGATATGGATGTCGCCGAGGCTGCCAACCATCAGCGGCTTGCCGGGACGCATGGCGATTTGCCAGAAATCAAGCTGCATGCCAGCGGCGACCATCGTCGCCTGCACCAGATCGTGATCGCCGACCGAGGCGCCGCCAAGCGTGACGATGATGTCGGCTTTCGCCACTCGAGCCCGGCCGATGGCCGCTGTGATCTCGCCGCTGTCGTCGGCGACGATACCGAGATCAAGCACATGAGCGCCGGCATTGCGCGCCAGCGCTGCGATACCGAAAGTGTTCGATGCGATAATCTGCGATGGCCCTGGTTCGTTGCCTGGCGCCACAAGCTCGTCGCCGGTCGCCAGAATCGCAACCAGCGGCCGGCGATAGACATCCAGAGACGGATGGTTCATCGCGGCGGCAACCGTGAGACGCGAGAAATCCATGACCGTGCCGGCGGAAAGCACGGCTTCGCCCTCAAGGAAATCCTGTCCGCGCGGGCGTATATGTTGGCCTTTGCGCAAGGGATAATTGGTTTTGATGCGATCGTCTTCCAGCCGTACGGCGTCTTCCTGCAGGAGTACCGAATCGGCGCCTGCCGGAACGGGGGCGCCGGTGAAGATGCGGACAGCCTCTTCCTTGCCGACGGTTCCCTCATAGGCATGGCCGGCAGCGGAAGCGCCGATGACCTGCAGTTCAGAACCGGGCGTTGCCGCATCCTCGAAGCGCAGCGCATAGCCGTCCATCGCCGAAGCGTCGAACGGCGGTTGCGTCAGGCGAGCAGTGAGGTCTTTGGCCAGGACGCGTCCCTCGGCCATGTCGAGAGGAACGCTTTCGAAGCGATGAATTGGCGTGGCACTGTTCAGCAGTCGCGCTTGTGCTTCGGCAACAGGCAATAGGCTCATATGTCAGGCCCCCGGATGGCGGAAATCACCCGATTTGCCGCCGGATTTCTCCAATAGCGTAATGCCCCCGATTTCCATGCCGCGATCGGCGGCCTTGGCCATGTCGTAGATCGTCAGGCAGGCGACGGAAACCGCCGTGAGCGCTTCCATCTCGACGCCGGTGCGGCCGGTCAGCTTTGCCGTGGCCGTGACACGCAGGCCGGGCAGGGCAGCATCCTCTTCGATATCGACAGCGACCTTCGTCAGCATCAGCGGGTGGCACAGAGGAATGAGATTGCTGGTCTGCTTGGCCGCCATGATGCCGGCAAGCCGCGCAGTGCCGATGACATCGCCCTTCTTGGCATTGCCCTCGCGGATCAGCACCAAGGTCTCCGGCTTCATCCTGACGTAACCCGCGGCCGTTGCGCTGCGGGCCGTCTCGGCCTTGTCGCCGACATCGACCATATGCGCTTCGCCCGAAGCGTCGATATGCGTGAGACCAGCCTTCGGCGTCGTCATCTCACTCGGCCGCCAGAATGCCGGTTTCGCCGTTCAGCAGCAATTTCGTTGCTGCCGTCACGTCATCCTTGCGCATGAGGCTTTCGCCGACGAGGAAAGTGCTGATGCCTACGGCTTCGAGGCGCTGGCAATCGGCATGGGTGAATATCCCGCTTTCGCCCACCAGCAGCCGGCCTTCGGGAACCATTGCAGCCAGGTTTTCGCTGACCGTGAGGCTGACTTCAAAGGTGCGCAGATTGCGGTTGTTGATGCCGATCAGCGGCGAGGACAGCTTTAGCGCACGATCCATCTCTTCGGCATCGTGTACTTCGACCAGCACATCCATGCCGAGGCCGAACGCTTCGTCCTGGAGACGTTCGGCATCGTCGTCGGAAAGGGACGCCATGATAAGCAGAATGCAGTCCGCACCCCAGGCGCGGGCTTCCTGCACCTGATAAGTATCGAACATGAAATCCTTGCGCAGCGCCGGCAGCGAGCAGGCGGCGCGGGCGGCCGTCAGAAATTCCGGAGCACCCTGGAAACTCGGCGTGTCCGTCAGCACCGAAAGACAGGCCGCGCCGCCGGCCTCGTAGGCCTTGGCGAGGGCAGGCGGGTCGAAATCGGGGCGGATCAGGCCTTTGGACGGGCTTGCTTTTTTAATCTCGGCAATCAAACCGAAAATACCGTCAGCTTTCTTCGCAAGCAGCGCCCTGTGGAAGCCGCGCGGCGCCGATTGCTCGGCCTGCATCGCCTTGAGATCGGCAAGGGAAAGCTTGGCCTTCGCAGCGGCAATCTCCTCGCGCTTGTAAGCTTCGATCTTTCTAAGGATATCGGTCATGACGTCCTAGTCCTGTCCTTCCTCGTTGGAAACGGCAATGAGTTTTTCCAACGCAACGGCGGTGGCACCGCTATCGAGCGAATGGGCCGCGAGCTTCATGCCATCATGGAGCGTTTCCGCCTTTCCGGCAATGACCAGCGAGGCAGCCGCATTGGCAAGAGCGATGTCGCGATAGGCGTTCTTTTCGCCACTTAACACGGCACGAAGGGCCGCAGCATTGGCAACGCCGTCGCCACCCTTGATGTCCTCGATCCGGGCATGCGGCAGGCCGAAATCTGCAGGTGTGAGCTCGAAGGTACGAATCCTGCCGTTTTCGAGGGCCGCGACGGAGGTTTTGCCCGTCGTGGTGATCTCGTCCAGGCCGTCGCCGTGCACGACCCAGACGCTCTCGGCGTTCAGGTCTTTGAGGACCTCGGCCAGCGGCAATATCCATTGCGGCGCGAAGACGCCCAGCAGCTGACGGCGCGCGCCTGCGGGATTTGAAAGCGGGCCAAGCAGATTGAAGATCGTCCGCGTGCCAAGCTCGACACGCGAGGGACCGACATGGCGCATCGAGGAATGATGCAGCTGCGCGAACATGAAGCCGATACCGGCTTCACGGATGCAGCGGGCAATCGTCTCTGGTCCGATATCGAGCTTGATACCCAATACGGATTGCGTGTCGGCAGTGCCAGCCTTGGAGCTCTGCGCGCGATTGCCGTGCTTCGCGACAGGCACGCCCGCGCCGGCAACGATGAATGCCGCCAGCGTCGAAATATTGTATGTACCAAAACCATCGCCGCCGGTGCCGACGATATCGATGGCATCGGCCGGCGCATCCACCGGCAGCATCTTGGCGCGCATCGTGGTCACGGCGCCGACAATTTCGTCCACCGTCTCGCCGCGGACGCGCAAAGCCATCAAAAACGCGCCGATCTGCGATGGCGTCGCCTCGCCCGACATCAGGATTTCGAAAGCCTGCCGGGCTTCATCCCTGGTCAGTGCCTCACGGTTGGCGACCTTGGCGAGGAAAGGCTTCAATTCGGTCATCGATGATCCATCCTCCCGTTCGGGCTTAGCGGGACATCGCCTGTTCGGCGAGGTTCTGGTTGACCGTGACGGCGTATTTGGACTGCAGCTGGTTGACCATCTGGTCAAGGATGTCGTCGCCTGCGGCATTGGCAATCTGGGCGACCTGCTGATCGTCATTGTTCAGCGCATCGGTCGTCGGATTGTCGTTGACATCGGTAACCTTGAGCAGGATCTGCGTCGTGTCGTCGGCACCGACGGCACTTGCAGCCGTATCGACCGGACCGGAGAAAGCGGCTGCGACACCGCCGCGACCCAGTACAGGATCATCGGTCGATCGCATAATGCCAGTCTTGTTTTCGACGGCAATACCGAGCGGCGTGGCGATATCGGCAAGCGACTTACCCTTCTGCGCCTCCTGCTTCAGCTCGTTCGCCTTGGCGGCAAGCGCGATTTTCTGCTGTTCGGCGGTCCAATCGGCGACGGCCTTTTCACGCACTTCCGCAAGCGGCCGGTCGTGATCGGGCGTGATGTTCATGACGTCGTACCAGATATAGCCGTCGTTGCCGACCGTCAGCGGAGCGGGGTTGCCGCCCTGATCGGCCTTGAAGACCTCCGAAAGCAGCTGCTGGCGTGCCGGCAGGTCCTTGATCTCGTTGCCGTTCTGGTCAAGGCCGGTCTGATCGATCGCATCGATGGTGACGAGCTTCAGCTTGAGCTGCGAAGCCGCATCCTGCAGCGATGCGCCGGAACCACGCAGATCTTCGAACTTATCGTGAACGCTGGTGATCTCGTTGGCGGCGTTGCTGAGCGCGATCTGCTTGCGGATATCTTCCTTGACCTCGTCGAAATTCTTCGCCGTTTCGTTCTTCACATTGGTCACGCGCAGGATGACCGGGCCGAACGAACCGTCGACGACGGGAGTGGTGCCACCTTCCTTGGAAACGGCAAAGGCTGCTTCGGCAATGGTCTTGTCCGGAACCTGATCCTTGGTAAATGTGCCGAGCAGCACGTCGGACTGCTTCTTGCCCTGATCGGAAACGAGCTGATCGAAGGTCGTACCGGTTTTCAGCGCATCGGCCGCAGCATTGGCGAGATCCTTGTTGGCGAAGGTCAGCTGTTCGATGGTACGGGTCGCCGGCGTGGTGAAGCTGTCCTTGCGCTTGTCGAACTGCGCGCGAACGTCGTCATCCGTAACGCTTGCCGGATCGGCAATATCCTCGGCCTGCAGTTTCACAAAGGCGAACTTGCGGTATTCGGGCGCACGATATTTCGACTTCACTCCGTCGAACCACTTCTGCAGCACGTCGTCGGCCGGGGCCTTCACGGGGTCGATGTTGGCATTGGTCAGCAACAGGTAATCGATGCTGCGGGTCTCGTCATGATACTGCTTGACGGCATCGACCAGAACCTTAGGTGCGGTAAAGCCGTTCGAGACAGCCTCGACGATCTGGCTGCGGACCGCAACCTTGCTGCGCTCCTTGATGTAGTCGTCAGGCGATATGTTGCTGTTGCGCAGGAGCATATCGAATTTTTGACGGTCAAATGCGCCGTTTGCGGCCTTGAACGCCGGATCGTCGCCAATCAGCTTGGCAAGCCGATCCTGGGAGAGGCCGAGGTTCATGTCGGCAGCAAGCTGGTCGAGCGAGGCGCCGGCGACGAGCTGGGCGACCGTCTGCTGACCGATACCGAAGGCGCGAGCCTGCTCCGGCGTGATCTGCATGCGCAGTTGCTGACCGATGGCCTGAATCTGGCGGCGATAGGCGAGACGGAACTCGTTGGTGTCGATGTGCTGATCGCCGACGGTAACGACCGTGTTGCTGCCGCCACCCGTGATGAGAGACCGCTCGACACCCCACACGCCGAAGGCTGCCGCAAGAAGAAGCAACAACCCCTTTGCAACCCAGGTCTGGGCGATTTTTCTCAGCACGTCGAACATCGGAAAGCAAACCTCATCGTCAATACGTCTTCGCCCGCAGGCAAAACAATCGGAGTTCCTTAGAACAATCCGAACCGGAATTGAAGAGCCAGACGGGAAATCGCCGGACGACACGCGAATGTGCCGGAACCTTTGACGAGCAATGACGTTTTATGAACACCCAAACACAAGGAGCACACGATGGCAGAGACTAAATCGGCTTTCGCCGAGTCCTCTTCGGCGCGCGCGCAGACAGAAGCGGCGATGGAGGATCTGGCAACCCAGGTCGCCGCGTTGCGCGAGGATCTGTCAAGACTGTCGCAGAGCATGGCGGCGGTGGGGTTGGGAGCGAAATCTGTCGTCGCGGAGGAAGCCCAGGAGATTACGGAGCAGTTGCGCGGAAGAGTTCGCGAAGAGCCGATCTTCATGGTCGCTGCCGCAGCCGGCATCGGCTACCTCATCGGCCTTCTGAGCCGACGCTAGGCGTCAGGCCGAACTCTTTAAGAGTGGGGGCGAGCCCCGCGTACCCATTTCGGCAGCTACCTGCAGAATTGAAGCTTTAGCCTCGCCAACGCCACGCGCGATGCGAGTACCGCCGCCGTGGCATCTTTGCGACACCGCCTGCGACATCTTCGACCGTCGCCATTTGTTGATCGTCCGCCCTCTTGTATCACATGGGCGCTTACTATACGTAGCGATAATTATAAGGTTGCTTATGAATAGTAGGCTTCTCATACATGAATTCGACACCCACACTCGGCTTTCTCCTCCATGACGTTGCCCGGCTTCTTCGGAAGCGATTCGAGCAACGCGCAAAAGACCTGGGCCTGACGCGCTCGCAATGGCAGACGCTCGCCTACCTTGCGAACAACGAAGGTATCCGTCAGGCCGGCCTGGCAGAAATGCTGGAGATCGAGCCGATCACTCTGGTCCGCATCCTCGACAAGCTGAGCGACCGCGGACTTGTCGAGCGCCGGCAGCATCCGAACGACCGGCGGAGCTGGCTTCTTTACATGCGCGACGAAGCCCGCCCGCTGATCGATACGATGCGCAACCTTGGCGACCAGACCCGCAAGGAGGCGCTCGAAGGAACC
>NZ_JAUQTZ010000142.1:0-15991 GCF_059803845.1 Rhizobium sp. UFLA01-1127
TCGCAACCTCGCTCGACACCGAATACAAGAAGCCCGGCCAGCTTTCCAACCGCTATGCGGTCGAAGGCACGGATTTCGATATCGGCCATGGCGACGTTGCAATTGCCGCCATCACCTCCTGCACCAACACGTCCAACCCATCGGTGCTGATCGCCGCCGGCCTTCTTGCCCGCAACGCCGTTGCCAAGGGCCTGAAGACCAAGCCGTGGGTCAAGACCTCGCTCGCACCTGGATCTCAGGTCGTCGGCGAATACCTCGCCAAGTCCGGCCTGCAGGCCGATCTCGACAAGCTCGGCTTCAATCTGGTCGGCTTCGGCTGCACCACCTGCATCGGCAACTCCGGCCCGCTGCCGGCGCCGATCTCCAAGACGATCAACGACAAGGGCCTGATTGTATCGGGCGTTCTCTCCGGCAACCGTAACTTCGAAGGCCGCATCTCGCCCGACGTCCAGGCGAACTACCTGGCTTCGCCGCCGCTCGTCGTCGCCTACGCGCTCGCAGGCTCCGTGCAGCTCGACCTGACCAAGGAACCGATCGGCGAAGACCAGAACGGCAAGCCTGTTTATCTGAAGGACATCTGGCCGACCTCGCACGAGGTTCAGGAGTTCATTCAGAAATACGTCACCCGCGAGCTTTACGAGAGCAAGTATGCCGACGTCTTCAAGGGCGACGCCAACTGGCAGGCGGTGCAGGTTCCTCCGGGCCAGACCTATGCCTGGGACGACAACTCGACCTACGTGCAGAACCCGCCTTACTTCGTGGGCATGGGCAAGAAGGGCGCCGGCGTTTCCGACATCAAGGGCGCTCGCGTTCTCGGCCTGTTCGGCGACAAGATCACCACCGACCATATTTCTCCGGCCGGTTCGATCAAGGCTGCCTCGCCGGCCGGTTCCTACCTCATCGGTCATGGCGTCGGCGTCGCCGACTTCAACCAGTACGGCACGCGCCGCGGCAACCATGAAGTCATGATGCGCGGCACCTTTGCCAACATCCGCATCCGCAACCACATGCTCGGCCCGAACGGCAAGGAAGGCGGCTACACCATCCACTATCCGTCCAAGGAAGAGACGTCGATCTACGATGCGGCCATGCAGTATAAGGCCGAAGGCGTTCCGCTCGTCATCTTCGCCGGTGTCGAATACGGCAACGGCTCATCGCGCGACTGGGCTGCCAAGGGCACGAACCTGCTCGGCGTACGCGCCGTGATCGCCCAGTCCTTCGAGCGTATCCATCGCTCGAACCTGGTCGGTATGGGCGTCATCCCCTTCGTCTTCGAGGACGGCACCACCTGGGCCAGCCTCGGCCTGAAGGGCGACGAGCTTGTCACCATCGAAGGTCTGGAACACATCAAGCCGCGCGAGCGCAAGATCGCCAAGATCACCTATGGCGACGGCTCGGTGAAGGATGTTCCGATCATCTGCCGTATCGATACGCTGGATGAGGTCGTCTACGTCAATAATGGCGGCATCCTGCAGACAGTTCTGCGCGATCTCGCCGCCTGATAGACGCTAGAACCATGCTTGAACGCCGCCGGGGGGGAAATCTCCCGGCGGCGTCTTGTTTTTCACGGTGATGTGTTCGACGCGGCTGCCATGCGGTCTGGGCCTCACCCCTTCGTGACTTTGCGTCATCGCACTAAACCATTATCTCTTGTTTCAGGTTTTTCAGGCTTGATGTGGATATGATCATCCAAGGCGTGAGCGATTGGAGTCTGTGGGGCAGACGGCTGTAGGATACAGAGGTAAGATGGTAATGCGCCTTCGATTTTCGGTTCCGCTTCTGGCAGGCATCGCGCTCGCAAGTTCGCTGCATGCGCAGGAGGCCACGAAAATCAAAGGTGTCGTCGAACTCTTCACCTCGCAGGGCTGCGCGTCCTGTCCTCCGGCAGATGCGGCGTTCCGCAAGCTGATCCGTCAAGGCAATGTGGTCGCGCTCGCCTATCATGTCGACTATTGGAATTATCTCGGCTGGAACGACACCATGGCGTCCAAGGAGAATACGGCGCGCCAATATGCCTATGCCCGCACGATGGGCCGCAGCGGCGTCTATACGCCGCAGGCGATCGTCAATGGCAGGGACCATATGAACGGCGCCGATCTCAATGCCATCAACGTTAAGCTCGATGATTTCCAGCGCCTTGGCGAGGGGCTGACGGTTCCGGTGAGTGCAGCCATGAAGGGCGACGAGCTGGAGATCAAGATCGGCGCCGGACAGGGCAGGGCCAACGTGGTTGCCGTCTATTTCGACAAGGAGCAGATGGTGGCGCCGAAGGGCGGGGAAAACACCGGCCAGCAGATCGCCTATATGCATGCGGTATCTGATGTCGAGACCGTCGGCATGTGGGACGGCAAGGTCACGAGCCTCGTGCTGCCCTCAACCGTGCTCGATAAGGCGGGCCGGAGAGGTCTTGCTATTCTGCTGCAATCGTCGACGCCTTCGGGCGATCCAGCCGCCATTCTTGGCGCGACTGTCCTGACGGTCGGTTCGGACGGCTGAAGGGCTTTTACGACTCTCGGCCCTTGCCGGAAGCTTGCTGTTTCGGCTTGTGCGGAAAAGATTCCCTATCTGGCTTGTGCCAAAAAGCTCTCTATTTCGGCTGGCGCCGAAAAGGGTCCCTATTTCGGCTGGCGCCGAAAAGGGGAGGTGCCCGGCGAGGACGCATTCGGGGCTGGGGTTTAATCGATGCGCCCCGGCCGGGCCGTTTGACGCGGCGGCGCCAAACGGCTCCCTATACTTCCTGTAAATTAGGCGTCGTTTTGACTGAAATGCGGCGCTGACGAGATGCTTTCGGCCACAGGAAAGAAATTGTGAGGTGCCGACCGCCTTGCAATTTGAAGCGGCTGAGGCAAACTGTCATTCTCGTGTCATGAGATAGCCCCTGGGGGATTAATGACTGATCAGCCGGATTTGCGACATAGCGAAAGCCGCTCCGTGGAAAATACCTCTTCCGTCGTCGTTGATCTCAGAGAATACAAACAGAGCAAGGATCCGCTGCCGGTGACCTTCCATCGGCGGGAGCTGGACGCGATTCTCTGGATCTATGGCCGCATGGTCGGCGAAGGCGAGTGGCGCGACTATGCCATCGACCATCTGAAGGAGAAGGCGGTCTTCTCCGTGTTCAAGCGTTCGGGCGAAATGCCGCTCTTCCGCATCGAAAAAAACCCGAAGCTTTCGGCCAAGCAGGGCGCCTTTTCCGTCATCAACACCAACGGCATGATCCTGAAGCGCGGCCACGATCTGAGCCAAGTTCTGAAGGTGTTCGACAAGCAGCTGAAGCTGGTCGAGAAGTAGTTTCTCCGCATTTGTGGAGAGTATGGCAGCCCCCCTCTGTCCCCTCGGGACAGGGGGTATCAGAGTGCCGCCTATGATAGACTCGGTTTAGCCTCCAAACAAAGTTCCCGGATAAACCGACGGATCCGGATCGGTACCGGTTCCCTCGCCGAGTGCCTTCTGCATCAGCATCGTATCCAGCCAGCGGCCGTGCTTGTAGCCGGTGCCCTTGAGTAGACCGACTTCGGTGAAGCCAGCCGCCCTATGTACCGCGACCGAGGCCGGATGGGCGCCGCCGATGACGGCGATCATCTGGCGGAAGCCGAGCGCCTGACAGCTTTCGATGAGCGCATCGAGCAGCAGCCTGCCGACGCCGCGTCCGCGGGCCTCCGGTGCCAGATAGATCGAGTCCTCCACCATCCAGCGATAGGCCGGCCGCGTGCGGAAGGATGATGCATAGGCATAGCCGAGAAATGCGCCGGTCTCGTCTTCAGCGACGAGATAGGGATAGCCCTTGTCGCGGATCGCCTCGAACCTGGCCGTCATTTCCTGCTGGCTCGGTGGGGTGATCTCATAGCTTGCCGTGCCGTTGAGGACGGAATCGCGATAGATTGCCGTGATGTGGGGAAGATCGTCTGCGGTAGCGCTGCGGAGGCTGACGGACATTGTTTTCATTGCCTGATCTGCGGTTTACGAAGACCGCTATCAAATAACAGTGCTACCTGCCAGGCAAATAAAAAGGCGGCCGAAGCCGCCTTTCCGTTCTCATTCATGCTCTGCGATCAACGGCGGTTGCCGAGGAATTGCAGCAGGAACATGAACAGGTTGATGAAGTCGAGGTAGAGCGACAGGGCGCCCATGATCGCCTTGCGGCCAGCGACGGTCACATCGTCGGCGTCATAGTACATTTCCTTGATCCGCTGCGTATCGTAAGCGGTAAGGCCTGCGAAGATCAGGACGCCGATCACGGAGATCGCGAACTGCAGGGCGGACGAAGCCAGGAAGATGTTAACCAGCGAAGCGATGATGAGGCCGAAGAGACCCATCATCAGGAACGAGCCCATCGCCGACAGGTCTCGCTTGGCCGTGTAGCCGTAGAGCGACAGCGCGCCGAAGGAGGCGGCGGTCACGAAGAAGGTCTGCACGACGCTCTGGCCGGTGTAGATGATGAAGATCGACGACAGCGACAGGCCTACCAGCGCGGCGTAGACCCAGAAGGTCGTCGTCGCGGCAGCCACGCTCATGCGGTTGATCCTGAAGCTCAGGAAGAAGACCATTGCCAGCGGGGCAAGGATGACAACCCACTTCAGCGGGCTCAGATAGATCGCCTGGCCGAAGGCCGTGATCTGTCCGTTTGCGAAAGCGAGCGAGAAGGAGAGATAGGCGGCAACACCCGTGATCGCCAGACCCAGCGCCATCAGGTTATAGACCTTGAGCATATAGGCTCGAAGGCCCTCATCTATCATCGCACCGGATTGCGCACCGCTCTGCGTCCGGTTTTGGTAATTGCGAAAGTCAGCCATGTTTTCCTCTTTCAAGCTCCGATGTGAGTACGGTGTCGGGTCTTTCAAGGCCCAGGCGCCGCTGCGGAGCTCAGCATGCCTGCACAGAATATGAGGCTTTCGGGCGTCGTACACAAGGGTCAAGCGGGTAGGCTCATGTTAAATCGATGTAATATCGCGCCGAATCACCATGTCCCGTCAGAGCATGATGCCGAAAACTGTGATCGGCTTTCGGACGACATCATGCTCTACTTCTTTGAGTTTAGAGCGGATTCAGATTTTAGGTCGAACAGACCTAAAACCATCCGGCTCTAATACGCAAAGACGAATCAAAGCTCGCGCAGAACGGGTGCCGCCTTCTGGCCGAGGATGCGCCAGGTGCCGATCAGGCCGATGCCGACCGTCAGCACCAGAGCGATGACGAGCGTCGATAGGGCGACGTCGGGCAAGAAGGCCGAGGGCAGGCGCATGATGCGGCTGACGATGTACCAGGCGGATGCGGAGCCGGCGATCAGCGCGAAGACGGCGGTAGCAGCACCCAAAATCAGATATTCGTAGCTGAAGGCACGGATCAGCGTCGCCCGCGTTGCGCCGAGCGTCTTGAGGATGACGGCATCGTGCGTGCGAGCGCGGTTGCCGGCAGCGAGCGCACCGGCCAGCACCAGCACGGAGGCGATGAGCGCAACAGAGGCAGCGGAGCGGATGGCGGTCGCCAGCTGTCCCACCAGCGTGTTGACGACATCGAGAGCGTCCTTGACGCGGACGCTTGTTATGGTCGGGTAGGTATTGGTGACCTTTCTCAGGATCGTCACTTCCTGCTCCGAGGTGGCGGACGTATCGGTCAAGGTCGCAAGCCAGGCGTGCGGTGCGCCCTTGAAGGTATTGGGCGAGAAGATCATCACGAAATTGATCGACAGCGACTGCCATTGCACCTTGCGGAAGCTGGCGATCCTGGCGGTGACATTGCGGCCGAGCACGTTGACAGTGACCTTGTCGCCAAGCTTCAGGCCGAGCGCCTTGCCTTCCTCTTCCGAAAAGGACACCAGCGGCTCGCCGCTATAATCCTTGTCCCACCATTTGCCTTCGGTGACCGAGGCGTTTTCCGGCACCGTATCCGCATAGGTGATGCCGCGATCGCCGCGCAGCACCCATTGGCCCGCGGCCGGCACCTTCATCTTGGTGACATCCTCGCCGTTGAAGGCGACGATCCGGCCGCGCAGCATCGGCGCTTCGACGAGTTTGCCTTTCGGGTCGATGTCGAGGACGATCTTGCGGAAGCCTTCGAGCTCCGGCCCCTGAATATCGACGAAGAAGAAGTTCGGCGCCTGTTCGCTCATGCGGCCCATCAGTTCGCGGCGCATATTGCCGTCGATCAGCGTCAGGGTCACCAGGAGCGCCAGGCCGAGGCCGAGCGACAGCACCACAGATGAGGTGAGCGCTCCGGGCCGGTGGATATTGCCGATCGCCAGGCGCAGGGCCGGCGAGCGCACGCGCGGGCTGCGGCGGGCAACCCAGGACACCAGGGCTGCCACTAGGCGCAGCACGACGAAAGCTCCGGCAATCGACACGACGAAGACAATGGCAATGAAGCGGTCATAGGCGGTGACGATCGCCAGAGCGGCAAGGGCCGCCATTAGCAGGCCGGCGGCGAGCAGGTAGGGCCAGCCGGGCAGGCGGCGTGCCTCGAAGCCCTGCTCCCGGAACAGCGCCGTCGCCGGCACCTCGCGGGCGTGGCCGAGCGGCGGAATGGCGAAAGCAAGCGTCGTCAGCAGCCCGAACAGGGCCGCCAGGGTCAGTGCGCCGGGATAAATCCTCGGCGCGGTCGAAATCGGCAGGAATTCCGCCATGAACTGCGAAGCGATCATCGGTGCGATGGCGCCGAGAACGAGGCCGGCGGCTATGCCGGCAAGTGCGATGACGGCGATCTGGATGAGATAGATCAGCACGACGACGAAGGCTGGAGCGCCCAGGCACTTGAAGGTGGCGATGGTCGTGCGCTTCGAATCGAGGAAGGCGCGGACGGCATTGGCAACGCCGACGCCGCCGACAATGAGCGCCGCCAGACCGACCAGTGTCAGAAACTGCGAGAAGCGCGTGACATTGTCGGCAAGCTGCGGGGCGGCACGGTCGCTGGTGCGGATCGACCAGCCCGCTTGCGGAAAGGCGGCATTGGTGCGGTCGCCGAGATTGCGAAGGCCGGTTGCGGGATCGGCCATGCGGATCTTGTAGGACTGCTCGACGAGGCTGCCCGTCGTAATCAGACCGGAAGCGATCAGGGCATCGCGGCTCGTCAGCAGGCGCGGCGCGAAACCGAAGCCTTCGGAGACGGCGTCCGGTTCCGTCGTGATTGTGCCTGATATACGCAGCTTGGCGTTGCCCAGCAACAGATCGTCACCGACCTTGAGGTTCAGGCGCTCCAGCAGCAGGGGCGCGACGACCGCACCATAGGTGCCGTCCTGGGCGGCCAGCAGGGTTGAGAGCGGCTGGTTTGGCTCGGCTTCGAAGGTGCCGTAGAGCGGATAGGCGCTGTCGACGGCTTTGACCTCGACCAGCGCCTGGTCCGAGCCATCGGGCATGCGTGCCATGGAACGCAGGCCCGTGGAGCGGGAGACTTTGCCCAAACCTTGGAGATAGGCCAGTTCCTCCGGCGTCGCCTCGCGATTGCGCAGCTCGAAGCGGGCATCGCCAGCAAGCAGCGATTGCCCCTGCGTCGAGATCGCGTCGGTGATCGAGTGGGAAACGGAATTGACGGCGGCGATCGCGCCGGTGCCAAGGGCGATGCAGGCGAGAAAGATGTAGAAGCCGCCAAGGCCGCCGCGCAGTTCGCGCATGGCAAGGCGGAAAGCGAGCCTCAGGCGCAATCCCGTCGCGCTCATGCCATGGCTGCCTGGCTGGTGCGCGTGCGCATGCTGTCGTTCTCGATCTCGCCGGAGCGGACGCGGATCTGGCGCGAGCATCGGGCGGCGAGCGCGGGATCGTGGGTGACGAGCAGCATGGTCGTGCCGCGCTCGGCCTGCTGGGCAAAGAGCAGGTCGGCAATCTGCCGGCCGGTATCGGTATCGAGATTGCCCGTGGGCTCGTCGGCGATCAGCACCGCCGGAGAGGGTGCGAGGGCTCGGGCGATCGCCACGCGCTGCTGTTCGCCGCCGGAAAGCTGGCCGGGATAGTGGGTGAGTCTTTCGCCAAGCCCCACCGCCTCCAGCTCGCGCCGGGCGATGTCGAAAGCCTCGCGAACATTGGCAAGTTCCAGCGGCACGGCGACATTTTCGAGCGCCGTCATGTTGGCGATCAGATGGAAGGATTGGAAGACGATGCCGATATTGCGGCCACGGAAATCGGCGATGCGATCTTCACTGAGGCTGTGCAGCGGCGTATCGCGGATCAGAAGTTCGCCGCTGTCGAGCTTTTCCAGGCCGGCCAGAACCATCAGCAGGGTGGACTTGCCGGAACCGGAGGGGCCGACGATGCCGACGGCCTCGCCCTCCATGATCGTCAGGTCGATGCCCTTCAATACATGGACCGATGCGGCGGCCCTGCCGAGCGTCAAATCCGCCTTCTTCAGCTCGATGATGGTTTTTGCCAATGCGAACGCCCTATATACCAGAGAACATCGGAGACAATGACGGGCGCACTGGCCCGAGCAGCGAATCTAGGGAATGGATCATGGGTTTTAAAGTTGCCGCACTTCACTTCGCTGTCATCACTTTCGGTCTTTTGTTTGGCGCGATGGGTGCCGCAAACGCACGGACCATTCAACTGGTCGGCTTCGGCGACAGCCTAATGGCCGGCTATCAGCTCCCGCCGGGCGACGGGTTCCCGGCCAAGCTGGAGGCGGCGCTGAAGGCAAAGGGGCTGGATGTGGCCGTCGCCGATGCCGGCGTTTCCGGCGATACGACATCGGGCGGACTGTCGCGCATAGACTGGTCGGTGCCCGATGGGACCGACGGCGTGATCCTGGAACTCGGCGCCAACGACGCGCTGCGCGGCATTCCGCCGGAGCAGACGGAAAAGAACCTCGAGACGATGATCGAGCGGCTGAAGGGCAGAAAGATCCCGATCCTTCTCGCCGGCATGCTGGCGCCTCCGAATATGGGGGCCGATTACGCCGAGAAATTCAATCCGATCTACAAGCGGCTGGCCGACAAATACCATCTTCCGCTCTATCCATTCTTCCTCGACGGCGTGGCAGCTCATGCGGATTTGCAGCTGCCTGACGGGATGCATCCGAACCCCAAGGGTGTCGATGTCATGGTCGAGCATATCTTACCGGCCGTTATGAGTTTTGTAGGGATGATTGACGCAGGTGCGAAATAGATGCTTGCACCGGCTGCAAATGCGTGATTCCCTACCTATACCTGCAAGAGATTCGGGGAGTGCTCGTCATGCCGAGACTTTTTACCGCCCTCGAAATTCCGCGCAATGCGGCCATGAGCCTGTCATTGTTGCGCGGTGGTCTCCCGGGAGCCAGGTGGATCGACGTTGAAAATTATCACATCACTTTGCGCTTCATCGGCGATGTCGATGGCCGCACGGCGGATGAGATCGTCGACCGGCTGGACCGGATAGATCGGCCTGAGTTCCAGCTTCGGCTGGAGGGCATCGGTTCCTTCGGCTCCAAGAAGCCGCATTCGGTCTGGGCCGGGGTTTCGCAGACGCCCGACATGTTCGCCCTCCAGAGCGAAATCGAGCGCATCTGCCAGCGTATCGGCCTGCAGCCGGACCCCCGCAAGTTCACGCCGCATGTCACGCTCGCCAGGCTGAAATCCTCGCGGGTCGACGATGTCGTGCACTATCTCTCCGGCCGCGGCAACTTCTATACCGCGCCGTTCACCGTTGGGCGTTTCGTGCTTCTGTCCTCGCGCGAGTCTGTGGGCGGCGGTCCTTATCTCACCGAAGAGATATTCCCGCTTCATGAGCCTCGCAGCACTTTCCCGGCCTTGGGCAAGAGCGCGCTGCAACCAGCGAAGAGCATGGTGTAAACAGCTTCGAAATCCTCGCGGTCGCCATAATAGGGATCGGGAATGTCCCTGTTGCTGCCAAGCGCGAGGGCGTTGAAGAGATGTAGCTTGCCGAGGGCATCCGTCGATGCTGCCTTGCGCAAGTTCTTCAAATTGTCTTGATCCATTGCCAAGATCAGATCGAACCTGCCGAAATCGGCGGGTTCCATGCGTCGAGCCTGCTGACCGGAAATATCGATCCCATGATCGGCCGCAACTGCGATCGAACGGCGATCGGGGCGTTCTCCCTGATGCCAGCCGCCGGTCCCGGCCGAATCAATTTCGAATTCGTGCGCGCGGCCGGCCTTGCTCGCCAGATGCCTGAATATGCCTTCGGCGAGGGGTGACCGGCAGATATTGCCGGCGCAGACGAAAAGAATCCTGTGACGATCCATGCTATCGTTCCACCGCTGGAGCTTTTCCGCTTTTCTTCGAAATGCGAAAACGCCCCATCCTTTTGCTTTTACGCAATTCCGGACGGAAAACCGCTGCGCACTTTTCCTGGAATTGCTTTAGAGAGGAGTGACGTGTCATGAAATATGAGAAGCTCGACCGCACGGCAATCGATGACAATCTTGCCGAGCTCTCCGGCTGGGTGCTTGCGGCCGACGGTCTTTCGATCTCCAAGACGTTCAAATTCCGCAATTTCGTGGAGGCCTTCGGCTTCATGACGGAATCGGCCCTTGCCGCCGAAAAATTCAACCACCATCCGGAATGGTTCAATGTCTATTCTCGCGTCGAGGTAAAACTGACGACGCACGATGCCGGCGGCCTTACCGATCACGATATCAAGCTGGCAAAGGCGATGGAGAAGGCGGCTGCGCGCCGGCTCGATTGAATCGCTGCAGGCGATCACCATATGTTGACACGGCCCGGACGACGGGTGCGAACAGAGGTGAATGGAATGGATGACATCAAGTACGGGGAAATCCTGATGCCTGGTGACGAAGAAGCCCAAAAAGAGCAGGAGAAGTCGGTGCGCAGCAAATTCTGGCCGACATTGCGCAGGGCTGCCCGCCATATCCCCTTTTCCCGCGATGTCGTGGCTGCCTTTTATTGCGCACTTGACCCGCAGACGCCGACCCGTGTTCGCGGCATATTGCTGGCCGCACTCGGCTATTTCGTCATGCCCATCGATATCATCCCCGATTTCTTCGCCGTCATCGGCTACACGGACGATGTCGCGGTGCTGACGCTCGCCTTCAGCATGATCAAGGGCCATATCCGCCTGGAACATTATGAAGCCGCCGACCGGGCTCTGGAGAACGAGCCGGAGGCCATGAAGACGGCCTGACGCCGGCTTTGCGGATCTGTTCTGAATCCTCTCGGGTTTCCAGAGCTTTATGAGGCCTTCCTGAATTTAGCGAGGTCAAATTCTTGCCCAAATCTTTCTGTCTTAAATCGGACCTGCAGGATGGTACTCCACCATCCGGGTTTTCCAATTCCTTCTGATGCGTTTCAAACTTTGCGCGATATCTGGATTGAAATGGCACGGAGCTGGTGGCGGGCAGCGCTCCGTTGACGGTTTGGTAACCTGAATAAAGTCAAAATAGGGCAGCTCACGAGCGAAGGCGCGCGTCAATCGAATCGCCATGAGCTCTGGACCGCAAGAAATCGGCAGGAAACCATGTTTGTAAAAAGCTTCGCAATCGCCCTCTCGCTCGTTCTGGCCGGAACCGGCATCGCGTCCGCGCAGACCAAGAAGCCGAAGCAGACGCAGGCAGCGCCAGCAGCAGCGCCGGCGTCTCCCACGCGTATCCAGCAGTTCGACGCCTGGGGCGCCTACTCCTACCAGTCCGCCGGCGGCAAGGTTTGCTACGTTCTTTCCGTGCCGACGGCCAAGGCGCCGGCATCCGGCATCGATCACGGCGATAACTTCTTCATCGTGTCGCAGCGTCCAGGCCAGAATATTTCCTATGAACCCCAGGCAATGATGGGCTATCCGCTGAAGGAGAACTCCAAGGTCAACGTCGTCATCGACAACAGGACCTTCGTGATGTTCACCAAAGACAAGGCGGCCTGGGTCGAGAATGCAGCTCAGGAGCCCGCATTGGTTGCCGCACTGAAGTCCGGCCATTCGCTGAAGGTTACGGCGACCTCCAAGAAGGGTACGGGGACGTCCTATACCTATTCGCTGAAGGGTGTAAGCGCTGCGCTGAAGCAGATCGAAAACTGCAAATAGATCGAAGGCCGAGAGATCACGCGAATGTGATCCTCCCGTCGCCGCGACCGTGATGATGAGGCCGGCCACATTGACCGGCCTTCTTGTTTTCAAGGGCCGACCTCACGCCTTCGAGGGAAAGGGATGACGCGGACGGAAATTAATGCTAAAGGCGCGCCAACGATAGGTGCGCGGCAAATAGCTTGTCCCGCCGCCGCATGAATCTTCAGATTTCCGTGCCTTGTCCGCATCCGCAGCTTTCGCCAGCTTTTGCGGCATCGCCGATGTGAACCGTTGGAACGATCCTATGTCCGCCACCGATGTCATAACTCCCTCCAAGCTGAAGCCGATGCCGGTATCGCAGCCTGTCGAGCTTTCGCCGAAGCCGTCGCTGATCGGCATGACGCGAGAGGAAATGAGTGCCGCCCTCAGGGAAAAGGGCGTTGCGGACAAGCAGATCAAGATGCGCGTCAGCCAGCTCTGGAACTGGATCTACGTGCGTGGCGTTTCCGATTTCGATGCCATGGCCAACGTGTCGAAGGACATGCGCGAAATGCTGAAGACGCATTTCACCATCGCGCGTCCCGAGATCGTCGAGGAGCAGGTTTCCAATGACGGCACCCGCAAATGGCTGCTGCGCTTTCCGCCGCGCGGCGCCGGCCGGCCCGTCGAGGTCGAAAGCGTCTATATTCCGGAAGAAGGGCGCGGCACGCTTTGCATCTCGAGCCAGGTCGGCTGCTCGCTTACCTGTTCCTTCTGTCATACCGGCACGCAGCGCCTCGTGCGCAACCTGACGGCGGAGGAAATCCTGTCGCAGCTGCTTCTGGCGCGCGATCGTCTCGGTGATTTTCCCGACCGCGAGGCACCTCAGGGCACGATCATGCCGGCCGAAGGCCGCAAGGTCAGCAATATCGTCATGATGGGTATGGGCGAGCCGCTCTATAATTTCGACAGCGTCAAGCAGGCGCTGCTGATCGCGTCGGATGGCGATGGCTTGTCCTTGTCGAAGCGGCGTATCACCCTTTCCACCTCGGGCGTCGTGCCGGAAATCTACCGGACCGGCGACGAGATTGGCGTCATGCTGGCGATCTCGCTGCATGCTGTCCGGGACGATCTGCGCGACATGCTGGTGCCGATCAACAAGAAATATCCGCTGAAGGAGCTGATGGACGCCTGCCGCGCCTATCCCGGCCTCTCGAATGCGCGGCGCATCACCTTCGAATATGTGATGCTGAAGGGCGTCAACGACAGCCTCGAGGATGCCAAGGGCCTGATCCAGCTTCTGAAGGGCATTCCGGCCAAGATCAACCTCATCCCCTTCAATCCCTGGCCTGGCACGAATTATCAGTGTTCCGACTGGGAGCAGATCGAGAAGTTCGCCGATTTCATCAATTCGGCCGGTTATGCCTCGCCGATCCGCACGCCGCGCGGGCGTGACATTCTTGCCGCGTGCGGTCAGCTGAAGTCGGAATCGGAACGCATGCGCAAGACGGAGCGATTGGCATTCGAAGCGATGATGATCGCCAATCACGGCGAGGATTGAGATCGATGCTCCTCGGACTGCGCAAGCCGATACGCCTCCTATGGGGCTATCTGGCCGCTTGCGCGCTGATGGGCTTCGTGCTTGCCGGCGTTGCCGCCTACACGCTGCCGGGAGCGGGAGTGCCGGAGCTTTTCGCTCTGACCGTCGAGATGACCAAGGCGGCGATGATCGTCAGCATTTTGCCGTCTCTCGTCGTCATTCCGATAATGGAATGGCGCGGCATGCGCCGATGGTACGGCTACGCAATTTTCGGCGCGACCCTGTCGGCGGTCGCATCCATCCTGATTTCCGGTGGCGTGGAGCGGCCGCAGACCCTCAATCTCATCACAGTTGCGGTCTGCTTCGCCTTCCTGGGAGCTGCCTGCGCTACCGTCTACTGGCTGATTGCCGGACGGCATCCCGTCCTCAACGAGCCTGAGTAAAGAAGATCTTCGCCGCAAAAATCGAGAAGACGCCGGCAAAGGTGTAATCCAGGCCGCGCATCACGCCACGGTTCTGCTGCAGCCAGGACGAAAGACCGTCGGCGGCAAGAACGACCAGCATGTTCACCGGCATGCCGATCGTAATGAAGAAGAGGCCGAGGAAGAGCAGCTTGTGCGTGACGGCGGGATCGCCTGCCGTGACGAACTGCGGCAGAAAGGTCATGAAGAAGATGATGACCTTCGGGTTCAGCAGATTGACCCAGAAGCCGGTGGAAATGTTGGCGAGCGGCGTGCCCTTGACGGCATCGACCTTCTTCACCGACAGGCTGGAACCGAAACGGATCGCCTGGATCGCGAGCCAGAGGAGGTAGGCCGCACCTCCCGTCTTCAGGACGGTGAAGGCGACCGGAGATGCCGTTATCAGCGCCGAGATGCCGAAGGCCACCAGGCAGGTATGAACGATGACGCCGAGGCTGGTGCCGAGCACCACGAAGAGCGCCGCCTTCTTGCCCTGCGCCAGCGCGCGGCTGATCGAAAGCGTCATATCGGGGCCGGGCGTCATCGCCAGCAGCAGGCTTGCTGCGGAAAAGGCAAAAAGGGTAGGCAGGCTGGGTATGAAGTCCACGGGAATGCTCCGAAAGCCGGACAAGGGTCTGTCTCGTTCTTACCCGGCTTTCGGTTGATTGCAAATCAATCCTTCTTTTCCAGGAAGGCTTTGAATTGATCGGCATAGTCGGCGTGCCAGCGTGATAGCGGCGGGCGGTTCTCGATGATATCGCCGGCCGCCCAGAGCATGCGGCGTTCGTCGACGGGCCTCGCCACGTCGTTGTCGGGGCAAAGAATATAGAAATCGCCGCGCTTCAGGCTTTCCACCATGAAGTCGACCGTCTGCTCCGGCGTCCAGGCGCCGGCAGGCTTTTCCCTGCGCTCGCCTTTCGTCAGGCCTGTGAAGACGAAGCCGGGAATGAGGAGGTGTGCCGAAATCTTCGCGCCGTCCGTGTTGCGCAGCTCATGCTGCAGCGCTTCGGTGAACACCTTCACGCCGGCTTTCGAGACATTATAGGCCGGATTGCCGGGAGGAGTGGTGATGCCCTGTTTCGAACCGGTGTTGATGATGAGGCCCGCTTCACCATGAGCCAGCATGCCGGGTCCGAAGACGCGCGTGCCGTTGATGACGCCGAGCAGATTGACGCCGAGGATGGCGTCCCAATCGGCCTGACCGCTGAAGATCGACGTTTCCGGGCCGATGCCGGCATTGTTCATCAGCACATGCACGCGGCCGAAACGCTGCAGGACGGCGCGCTCCAGCGCTTCCAGCGCTTCCTTGCTGGCGACATCGGTCGCGACGGCCAGCACATGCTCCTCGCCCGCGATCGACTTGAGCTCGGTAGCAGCTTGGGCCAGCCGGTCACCGCCGAGATCGGCGATGACGACGCTCATGCCGAGCGAGGCGAAATATTTGGCGGCGGCAAAGCCGATGCCGGAAGCGCCGCCGGTGATGACGGCAACGTTGGATTTCTTGAAAATGTCTTGAATATCGGTCACGAGCGGCGCCCTCCTCAGGCATTGTTCGGTCGCCGCCGAATATGGTACTTTCGGCAATCAAGTCAAACCGCTGGAGGTCGCGCCCGTGACAAAACATATGTCCGTAGAGATCGACGAGCAGATGGATGCGTTTATCGGCGAGCAGATCAGCCACGGCAATTACGATTCGCCAGGCGAGGTCATCGACGCCGCGCTGAAATTACTGCGTGGCCGGGCGGAGATAGAGGCGATTGCGGCGGCGATTGCCGAGGGCGAGGCCTCAGGCGAGCCGGAGGAGTTTGACGGTGAAGCGTTTCTGACCGAGCTGCACCGCAAACATGTCCGTTAAAGGCAGATCCTATAAGCTCTTGCCGAAAGCATGACGGGATTTAGAAGCTATTTGGCGATACATTTGAGGCTTGGTCTCTTCAGCAGGCAAATACTTATTATAACGAGCTGATTGGTTGTTTTCCGGAATTGGCAGCTGGGACCGCACGCGGTCGCAAAGTCAGCGGCATCAAACGAGACTATCTCGCTCTCGCCTCCGGCGCACATTTCATTAACTATAAGGA
>NZ_JAUQTZ010000143.1:0-15818 GCF_059803845.1 Rhizobium sp. UFLA01-1127
GCCCTAGGGGAGTCGAACCCCTCTTTACAGAATGAAAATCTGTCGTCCTAACCGATAGACGAAGGGCGCGTGCTGTGGCGCCCTTATAGTCAGCACCTTTCATTCCCGCAAGCGGAAAAACGAGAAAAATCCATGACTAGGAGAAGATTTTTCGAGGTGCTTGTGGAAAACGCCGAGCCATATGGTTGGCACGCCCTAGGGGAGTCGAACCCCTCTTTACAGAATGAGAATCTGTCGTCCTAACCGATAGACGAAGGGCGCATGCATTGCCGCGTGTAAATAGGAATAGCCTATAACGTCCGCAAGCGGTAGCTTAAATGAATTGACTATGGGGAAGAACAACAGTGGCACGCCCTAGGGGAGTCGAACCCCTCTTTACAGAATGAAAATCTGTCGTCCTAACCGATAGACGAAGGGCGCGTTCAGCTGTTGTGTGGCGCGCTTATAGCGGGGTGATTTCATTCTCGCAAGCGGCAATTTTGCTTTTTTGTGGAAAAAATGACAGATGGGTGAAACTGCCGCCGACACTGAATAAGCGAGCCTTAACAGGATGTTGCCGGCAATAGCGAATATTCCCCGGAAAGGCGGACTCTTTACTGGCCGCTTGCCCCTTGTACCGGCTGCACCATCAGCTTGCCGTTCTGAGGCTGGTTTTTCGAGGCGATGAACTGTGCTAGGGCCGCGGCTTGCTTGCCGTTCAGCTCCCGCACGTTCGGGTTCGGTGCCGCCATGACGCCGGAGGACGTCACCTGCGCGATCGGCTGCGGCGAGTTCGCCGCGGGGGCGGTCGCGTTGCGGATAACGGGCGGGGGAAGCACATCGGCCGAAGTCAGGCCGTTCGGCGCACTGGTTGCGTTCATCGCTTGCGGTGCCGTGGTCTGCATCGCGCCGGACGGCGTGCTATAGACGCTGCGCATCATCGGCGTAATTGCCGGGCTGCCGTCGGGCTGGTCCTTGGCGAGCGTTCCGTCTGGATTGACGGCAATGGGCGGCGGCGCTGAAAAGATGCTGCTTCTGTTCGCGTTGACGGCGGTCGGTTGCGTGGCGAGACCGGCAATGCCGGTCTGTCCATCGGCAGGAGCTGCGGCCGCGGGAGCCTGATAGAAAGCCTGATTCTGCTGGGCGACGACCTGCTGGCGCGTGCCGTTGACGCTGTGCACAAGCGGATCGCGGTAGGTAGTGCCATCGGCCTTGCGCCGGCGGGCGTCGGCCTTGCTGTTCATGTCGGCAGCGAGCTGCTCGGCCGCCGTAGGTTGCGCAGCAGGCGTGATTTCCGATGTTTCCGCCGGCTTTTTAGCCGTGGTCGCGCAGCCCGCGATCATCACAAATGAGGCAAAGACGGCAATTGTGCTTGCGAGCTTCGTCTTGCCGTATAAAATCCGTTGATCGCACATGGGACGTTCCCTGCAAAAAGGTTTGCATCGGAACGGCCTCTTGCGAGGGACGGCGATATCGCACGCGCTGACTGGGAACGATGACCGCGCGATATCCGATGCATGATGCTTCGAGTCGTCCAAGCATGCCGGAGGAAGGGCATGGGCGGCAAGCGCGAAACGGATGGCTCCGCGCGTGCCGCAAGCCTCGCGAAAGCTAGGCTCCTACCAAGTGCCCGTGTTGGCCATGGAAGCCCAGGGCTCGGCGGACGGAAGATTGGCGCCCTTCTGCAGGATCTCGATGGAAATGCCGTCGGGAGAGCGCACGAAAGCCATGTGGCCGTCACGCGGCGGGCGGTTGATCGTGATGCCGTTGTCCATCAGCTTCTGGCAGGTCGCATAGATATCGTCGACCTCATAGGCAAGGTGGCCGAAATTGCGTCCTCCGCTATATTCTTCGGGATCCCAGTTGTAGGTCAGTTCCAGGCTGGGGGCACCATTGCTGCGGGACGATTCCGCATCCTCGCCGGCCGCAAGGAAAACGAGCGTATAACGACCCTTCTCGTTTTCGTAGCGGCGGGTTTCTGTAAGGCCGAACAAGGTGCTATAAAAATGCAACGAAGCGTCGAGATCGGTGACGCGAACCATTGTGTGGAGATAACGCATTCTATTTCCTCTCTTAATGTTGAGCTGGGCGGATATTCGACCGAAGCACCAGCTTCGCGCAAGTCTTGGAGCGATATCTTAGGGTGGGAATAAACGAAAACTAGGACTTGCGCTTTTCGGTTACCAAGATGTTAATCTTGATATCAGGGAATCAGTTAACCGTAACAGTGTGACGCGTAATCGAGGGCTGGCTAGGATGGGTGACAGAATTTCATCGAAGGGAGTTGTCGACTTCGAGGAGATGTCGGGCGATACCGTCGAGCTCATCGAAATCTCAGGCGTTGTCAAATGGTTCGATGTCGCCAAGGGGTTCGGTTTCATCGTGCCTGACAATGGTATGCAGGATGTCTTGCTGCATGTGACGTGTCTGCGTCGCGACGGTTATCAGACGATTCTCGAAGGCACCCGCATCGTCGCGCTGATCCAGCGCAGAGAGCGTGGTTATCAGGCCTTCAAAATACTCTCCATGGATCAGTCGACGGCCGTGCATCCCTCGCAAATGCCGCCGGTGCGTACGCATGTGCAGGTGACGGCGACAAGCGGCCTGGAGCGCGCGTTGGTGAAGTGGTTCAACCGCACCAAGGGCTTCGGTTTCCTGACACGCGGCGAGGGCACCGAAGATATTTTCGTGCACATGGAAACGCTGCGCCGCTTCGGCCTGGCCGAGCTGCGGCCGGGTCAGGTGGTGCTCGTCCGCTTCGGACCGGGCGAAAAAGGCCTGATGGCGGCGGAAATCCATCCGGATGCGCCGAGCCCGGTCACACGGCCCCACTGATATGAAAAGAGACAGGTTTCTCGGATTTGTGAAAAGCGCCGTTTTGGCGCTTTTTATTGTTGGAACCGCCGTTCCGTCGTCCTTTGCGGCGCAGGCCGCAGGGCAGCAGTCGATGGCCTTCGATTCGGAGCCGCTTTCGATCGCGTCATCCAAGGGGCAGGTTCATGAATTCACGGTGGAGCTGGCGCTGACGCCGCCGCAGCTTGAGCTGGGTCTGATGTATCGTGACAAGATGCCGGCCGATCATGGCATGCTGTTCGATTTCGGCACGTCGCGGCCTGTCATGATGTGGATGAAGAACACCATGCTGCCGCTCGATATGCTTTTTCTGGATCAGAAAGGTGTCGTCACCCATATCCAGGAAAACGCCGTGCCTTATTCCGAAGCGATCATCAATTCCGGCGGTCCGGTCGCCTATGTCATCGAGCTGAACGCCGGAGTGGTCAAGAAACTGGGTCTTGCTGTTGGCGATAGAGTGACGAGCGCCACCATTTCAGCAAAGCTCGGCAAATAGATTTTCATCGGGGAAGATCCGCTTGGCGAGATTTTACCTGTTGCAGCGGGCAGATGAACCGTGTATCTCCCCACTCGTTCCGCAGGACAGGCATCCGGCGGCACGAAATCAAGGCATGGCTCGTTTGATGGTCGTGCCGACGGTACGGAGTGTAGCGCAGTCTGGTAGCGCATCTGGTTTGGGACCAGAGGGTCGGGAGTTCGAATCTCTCCACTCCGACCATTTAAGCCCCCTCATCAATATCGCTGAATTCACACTTTTCCCGGCTGCCTTTTCGCTTGAAAACAAAGGGATTCACGGCTAAGCAAAAGTCGTGTTCGCGCGGCCTTCCGGGCCGCATCAAAGCAAGAAAGCGGATCGTTCCCGCTTGATTCGGAGGCGCTGCAGCAATGCCTGCCAAGATTTATCGTCCCGCAAAGACCGCCATGCAATCCGGCAAGGCCAAGACCAATATCTGGGTTCTGGAATTCGACCAGGAAACGCCGCGCAAGATCGATCCGATCATGGGCTATACGTCGTCGGGCGATATGCGCCAGCAGCTCAAGCTGACATTCGATACGCAGGAACAGGCCGAAGATTACGCCAAGCGCAATGGCATCGAATACCGCGTCATTGCGCCGAAGGATCCGATCCGGCAGACTGTCTCCTATTCCGACAATTTCCGCTTCAACCGCATCCAGCCCTGGACTCACTGAAGCCCGGTACTTATTGAACGCCGCCCATTGAGTTTCACGGCGGTTTCAGGCATGTGTTGCCCGCCGCGCCCAAAGGCGCGGCTAGGCCCTACGGCCCCTTAGCTCAGCTGGATAGAGCACTTGCCTTCTAAGCATGTGGTCGCAGGTTCGAATCCTGCAGGGGTCGCCATTTTTTTAATTGTCCAGCCCGGAGACATGAGTAACAGAACGTACCTGAGACATAGGTAACACTTCTGAGCCGAAATGAGGTTGATCGGCTATGCGAAGCCGCTTCCTTCTAATTGGTTACACCAGGCCAGCCGCCGGTATCCCTTGGTCTCGTGGCATCGACCGCCATCTGGATCAGGTCGTAGCCGTACATCACTCCGGCAAGTTTGATGACGATGATGGCCGCGCTCAGAAGCGCAAGCCCACCGATGATTCTGTCGCTTTTTTTCACGGCCCGCTTCCCCCGACGTCTCGTGAATCCCGCACTGTTCGCGGTGCTCAAGAGTATATCGCGTTCTGCGCGAAGCGCTATGGGGCTTGTTCATGTTGCGAGTCGCCCGGCCGCGACGAGCAGCAAGCCGCCTGCGATGCCCTCGATCCATCGGCGGCGGCGATCGTTGAAACTTCCGCGAGAGCCTAGGGCCGCAATGGCAAGGCTGAGCAGGGCATAGACGATGCCGCACGGGCCGATGAAGACCGTAGAGAGAAGGCAGGCCTGCGGCAAGATGCTTCCATCATGGCTCATGAACTGCGGCAGGATGGCGAAATAGATCATCATGCCCTTGGGATTGAGGACCGCCGTCAGGAATCCGCGGCGAAACCGGTTGGCGGTGGCTCTTGAAGACGTCGACCGAACGCTGCGGTCTTTCATGGAGGATGCGAGAAGCCGGAAGGCGAGGCAGCTTAGATAGGCGATGCCCAGCCACCGCAGCGTCGCGAACAAAAGAGGCGAGGCCACGATGATGGCGGCTATGCCGAGCGCTGCCAACGTCGAATGCACGAGATAGCCGGCGCAGATACCCGCGGTCGAGCGCAGTCCGGCGACAAAGCCTCCGGATACCGCCTGCGACGCCACGAAGAGCATATCCGGCCCCGGTGTGCAGATGAGCGGCAGCACGGTGGCCGCGAAGAGAAGCAGATTGGCGTTTTCCATGGATGGGAGCCTAGCAGCTCATCCACGCAACCGGCTTGCGAAGATGCCAATTTCTGCGAGATTATCGGCAGTAGAAATCACAAAAGCCAATTTATCGGTAGGGAATGCCAATGCGGCTGGATGAGATCGACAAGCGAATCCTGCGTGCGCTGCAGCGCGACGGGCGGATTCAAAATGTGGAGCTGGCCAAGGAGGTCGGGCTTTCGCCGTCGCCCTGCCTGCGGCGCGTCAAGCTTCTCGAGGATGCCCGCATTATCGACCGTTACGTGGCGGTGCTGAACCCGGTCAAGGCTGGCCTGCCGCTCTCGCTGTTTGCCCGCGTCTGGCTGACGGCGCAGGATGCGGAGACGATCGACCGTTTCATAGCCGCCATGAAGATGCTGCCTCAGGTGATGGAGTGCTACATCATGCTCGGCGAGAGCGATGCGCTGCTGAGGGTCGCCGTATCCGATCTCGACGACTATAGGCAGTTCCAGTCGACGCATCTGACAAAGGTCAATGGCATCCAGAACGTCAAGACCGACGTGCCGAGCCAGATCGTCAAGCAGACCTACGCTTTGCCTTTGCGCTGACCGCCCGTCATCGCCTCGTCCCGTCAATGAAGGATGTCAATGAAAAACCCGCCGGTGCGATGCAGCGGCGGGTTCCTTGTATTAACATATTTCTACCGGATCAGTGCAGGATCTGGCTCAGGAACAGCTTGGTGCGCTCATGCTGCGGATTCTCGAAGAATTCCTTCGGTGAATTCTGTTCGACGATCTGGCCCTGGTCCATGAAGATGACGCGGTTGGCGACCTGGCGGGCAAAGCCCATTTCGTGGGTGACGCACAGCATGGTCATGCCTTCCTCGGCAAGGCCGACCATCGTGTCGAGCACTTCCTTGATCATTTCCGGGTCGAGCGCCGAGGTCGGCTCGTCGAACAGCATGATCTTCGGGTTCATGCAGAGCGAGCGGGCGATCGCCACACGCTGCTGCTGCCCGCCGGAAAGCTGGCCGGGATATTTCTTGGCCTGCTCGGGAATCTTGACGCGCTTGAGGAAGTGCATGGCGATCTCTTCCGCCTGCTTCTTCGGCATCTTGCGCACCCAGATCGGCGCCAGCGTGCAGTTTTCCAGAATGGTCAGGTGCGGGAAGAGGTTGAAGTGCTGGAACACCATGCCGACCTCGCGGCGCACTTCGTCGATCTTCTTCAGATCGTTGGTGAGCTCGACGCCGTCAACGATGATCTGGCCCTTCTGGTGCTCTTCCAGGCGGTTGATGCAGCGGATCATCGTCGACTTGCCGGAGCCGGAAGGTCCGGCAATGACGATGCGCTCGCCGCGCATGACCCTCAGATTGATATCGCGCAGCACATGGAAATCGCCATACCACTTGTTCATGTTGATCATGTCGACCGCGACCTCGGTCTCGGAAACGGTCATTTTCTTCGATTGGGCTTCAGCCATTTTGTCTTTCCCTCAATTTTATCGCTTGTGGCCGGTGTCGAGATGGCGCTCCACGAAACTTGAATAGCGCGACATGCCGAAGCAGAACAGCCAAAAAACGAAACCAGCGAATACGAGACCCGTCACCGGCGTCACCGCGCTTGCCCAGGTCGCATCCGAAAAGTTCTGGCGGACGATGCCGAGCAGGTCGAACATGCCGATGATCGCAACGAGCGACGTGTCCTTGAACATGCCGATATAGGTGTTGACGATACCGGGAATGACCAGCTTGATCGCCTGCGGCAAGACGATCAGCCGCATCTTCTGCCAGTAGCCGAGGCCGAGCGAGTCGGCGCCCTCGAACTGGCCCTTCGGTATCGCCTGCAGGCCGCCGCGGATGACTTCTGCCATATAGGCCGAGGTGAAGATCGAGAGACCGACGACGGCGCGCAGCAGCTTATCGACAGTCCAGCCCTGCGGCATGAACAGCGGCAGCATGTAGCTCGCCATGAACAGCACGGTGATCAGCGGAACGCCGCGGATCACTTCGATGAAGATCACGCATAGCATGCGCACGACGGGCATTTTCGAGCGGCGTCCCAGCGCGAGCAGGATGCCGAACGGGAACGAGACGGCGATCGCGACGAAGGCAATGACCAGCGTCACCAGCAAGCCGCCCCATCTTTCCGTTTCCACGATCTGGAGGCCGAAGCCGCCATGGAGCAGGAAGAACGAAATAACCGGCAGCACGAAGAATGCGAGGATCGCATTCAAGCCTTTGCGCGGGACTGACGGTATCAGCAGCGGCGCGAAGCCGATGATCATCAGGATTGCCACGAGTATCGGCCGCCAGCGCTCGTCCGGCGGATAGAGGCCGAACATGAAGACGACGAATTTCGCGCGGACAAAGGCCCAGCAGGCGGCGTTCCAGCCATCCGGCTGCGTTCCGCCCTGAACCTTGGTCGCGCAGAATGTGCGGTCGGTTCCGTTCCAGACTGCCTCGATGAACAGCCAGTTGACGAGATGCGGGATCGCCCAAACCAGGAAAGTGACTGCGACGAGGGTCAGGACGATGTCCTTCGGCGTGGCAAAGAGGTTCTTTTTCAACCAATGCCATGCGCCTCTTTCACCGGCCGGTGCCGGTTGCGCCACAAGAAGCGTCTTGCTGACGAAGCTTTGATCTACGCTCGACATCTTATCTCTCCACCAGAGCCATCTTGGCGTTGAACCAGTTCATGAACAGCGACGTTACGATGCTCAGGGCGAGATAGATGATCATCCATATGATGACGACTTCGACCGCTCGGCCGGATTGGTTGAGGATCACGCCGCCGACGGCGACGAGATCGGCATAGCCGATGGCGATGGCGAGCGAGGAGTTCTTGATCAGATTGAGATATTGGCTCGTCAGCGGCGGAATGATGATGCGCATTGCCTGTGGAATGATGACAAGCCGGCTGATGGCCGACGACCGAAGACCCAGCGCGCCCGCCGCTTCCGACTGCCCCTTCGGCACGCCGCGAATGCCGGCGCGGACGATCTCGGCAATATAGGATGCCGTATAGAGGGAAAGGGCGAGAAGAAGCGCAAGGAATTCCGGTCCCACGACCGTCCCGCCGGTCAGGTTGAATTTGCCGGCAATGGGATAATCGAAGGAGAGCGGCATGCCCGTTACCAGGAAGACCAGCAGCGGCAGGCCGATCAATATGCCGATCGACACCCAGATCGTATGGAACTGCTGGCCTGTCGCCGCCTGACGCCGATGCGCCCAGCGAGCCACGAAGAATACGGCAGCTATGGCGGCGAGGAGGGCGACGCCGACCGCCCACATTCCGGCGCCGAAGATCGGGCTCGGGAAGGCAAGTCCGCGGTTGCTGAGATAGCTGGAAAATGGCAGGTGCACCGCATCGCGTGCCTGCGGCAGCAACACCAGAACGCCGCTGTACCAGAAGAAGATGACGAGCAGGGGCGGGATATTGCGGAAGATTTCGACATAGGCCTGGGAAAGCTTTGCAATCAGCCAGTTATGCGAAAGCCTGCCGATGCCGACGATGAAGCCGACGATCGTCGCCGCGAAAATGCCCACGACCGATATCAGCAGCGTGTTGAGCACGCCGACGATCAATGCAGTGATATTAGTGGAGTCGCTGGAAAAGGGGATGAGAGCCTGTCCGAGGTTGAAACCGGCTCGGCCTCCGAGGAAGTCGAAGCCGAAAGACCTGTTCAAGGCGCGCAGATTGTCCATCGTATTCGTGACGATGAACCAGCAAAAGGCAGCCAGGATGACGAGGGTAAGGGCCTGATAGAACACACCCCTTACTTTGGGATTGTATAGTGCCGATACAGATGATCGCTCGCCTTCAGGCGAGTTTGCAGTCGTTGCCATATAGAACTTTTCCCCAATGTGCCTGTTTCAGGCTTGTTTTCTTGAGGTGAGAAAGGCGGCAGCGCCGCCTTTCTTCGAAAATTGGCCGTTTGCGGCTTAGCGAACCGGGGGTGCGTACTGAATGCCGCCCTTGTTCCACAGCGCGTTGAGGCCGCGGGCGATCTTCAGCGGGCTGCCCGCGCCGATATTGCGGTCGAAGACTTCGCCGTAATTGCCGACGCCCTTGATGATGTTGTAGGCCCAGTCATTGGTCAGGCCGAGGTCGGTGCCGATGGTGGAGCCTTGTTCCACGCCGAGGAAGCGCTTGATGTCCGGGTTTGCCGAGTTCTTCATCTCGTCGACGTTCTTCTGCGTGATGCCGAATTCTTCGGCATTGACCAGCGCGTAGGCCGTCCAGCTGACGATGTTGAACCACTGGTCGTCACCCTGGCGAACGGCCGGGCCGAGCGGCTCCTTCGAGATGATTTCGGGCAGAACGACGTTGTCGTCCGGGTTCTTCAGCGTCAGGCGCAGCGAATAGAGGCCGGACTGGTCGGTGGTGTAGACGTCGCAACGGCCGGAATCATAGGCAGTGTTGACTTCTTCGAGCTTGTCGAAGACCACCGGATTGTACTGCAGGTTGTTGGTCTTGAAATAATCGGCAAGGTTGAGTTCGGTCGTCGTACCGGACTGCACGCAGACGGCCGCACCCGACAGTTCAAGCGCCGACTTCACGTTCAGTTCCTTGCGGACCATGAAACCCTGGCCGTCATAATAGGTGACGGGACGGAACTTGAGACCGAGCGCCGTATCGCGGTTGATGGTCCAGGTCGTGTTGCGGGAAAGCACGTCGATTTCGCCGGACTGCAGCGCGGTGAAACGGTCCTTGGCGCTGAGAGGCGTGTATTTCACCTTGGTGGGATCGCCGAATACGGCGGAAGCCACGGCCTTGCAAAAGTCGATGTCGAAACCGGCCCAGTTGCCGGAGGCGTCCGGCTGTGCGAAGCCGAGGAGGCCCGTATTCACGCCGCACTGGACGAAGCCTTTGGCTTTTACGTCGCTCAGCGTCGAGGCGGAAGCGCCGGATGCGGTGTAAGCCAACGCTGCGGCTCCGAGAAGCGCGGAGAGAGCAATTTTTTTCATCTTTCCCAACCTTTGTCTATTTGTTTTATAGTTAAATGTATCGCCTCCGAAGCAGGTCCGTGTAGAGCCGCGTTCTTCCCTTTCCCGGTGCGAGTGGCGCTATCACAGTCGTAAATGGTGTAACGGTCAAGAGAGCGCTCAAATTATTGCGGATTTATTCGGCATTTTCGCCTGTTACGACCGGAAAGCGGGCATTTTGGCGTCAAAATAAGCGGCAATTTGCCAAATATCTGCGCGAAAATGGAGTTTCTGTCGCCATTTTCGTTATTTTAGCCTTCTAATAACATGTGATGTCGGAATGATCGGGGTTGACCCCATTGGACTTGGCCGCCACAAATCCAGCTTCCTATAGCGCCAAAGGCATATCCGGACATGAAAGACAAAGACACATTCCTGCAGAACGCCGGCATCAACACGCGTTTGTCCCACATCGGCAATTCGCCTTTTGATTTCCACGGCTTCGTCAACCCACCCGTGGTGCATGCCTCGACGGTGCTTTTTCCCAATGCCCGCGTGATGGAGACGCACGATCAGAAATACACTTACGGCACGCGCGGGACTCCCACCACGGACGCGCTGTGCGAGGCGATGGACGCACTGGAGGGGTCGGCTGGAACGGTCATCGTACCGTCCGGACTAGCGGCCGTCACCATTCCGTTTCTGGCCTATCTCTCCGCCGGCGATCACGCCCTGATCGTTGATTCGGTCTACGGTCCAACCCGCTTCTTCTGCGACACGATGCTGAAGCGCCTCGGCATCGAGGTCGAATATTACGATCCTTTGATCGGTGCCGGCATAGAGCAGTTGATCAGAGCCAACACCAGGCTGGTCCATACTGAGGCCCCGGGTTCCAATACTTTTGAAATCCAGGATATTCCGGCGATTTCGGCGGCAGCTCATCGTCATGGCTGCGTCGTCACCATGGACAATACCTGGGCGACGCCGCTCTATTTCAAGCCGCTCGATCACGGTGTCGATGTCTCCATCCATGCCGTGACGAAATATCCGGCCGGTCATTCGGACATTCTGATGGGAACCGTTTCCGCCAATAAGGCGCATTGGAAGCAGCTGCTGGATGCTCATGGCCAGCTCGGCATCAGCGGCGCGCCGGACGATGCCTATCAGGTACTGCGCGGTTTGCGCACCATGGGCATACGCCTGGAGCGCCACCAGGAGAGTGCGCTGACGATTGCCCAATGGCTCGAGGGGAGGGAGGAAGTCGCCCGCGTATTGCATCCGGCGCTGCCGAGCTTCCCGGGCCACGATCTTTGGAAGCGCGACTTCAAGGGCGCAAGCGGGATATTTTCCTTTGTTCTCGCCGTTGACGACCCGCAGAAATTCAAGGCAAAGGCGCATGCCTTCCTCGATGCCCTGCGTATTTTCGGTCTTGGCTATTCGTGGGGCGGTTTCGAAAGCCTTGCCCTGCAGGTCAACCTTAATGATCGCCGCGTCACCAAGGCGCCGACGGAGGGACCGGTCATTCGCCTGCAGATCGGCCTGGAGGATGTCGCCGATATCAAGACGGATATCGAGAGGGGCTTTGCGGCGGCCAACGAGATCTGATCAGCCGATGGCGCGATAGCCGTAGATCCAGTCCATGTCCGCCGCGAGGCTTTGCGGCGGACGAAGCGAGAGAACCAGATCGCGCGCGAGTCGGATCGGGCCGCGGGCGTGATAGGCAAATTGATTGAAAGCGGCGCGCTGGCGGAGGCGCGCAATCCGCGGCGCACGGCGCTTTTCGTAGAGCTCGAATGTTTCGGCGACCGAGTGTGCCGAAAGCATGCCGGCAAGTTCGAAGGCGTCTTCGATCGCCATGGCTGCTCCCTGTGCCGCAAACGGCATCATCGCATGCGCCGCATCGCCGATCAGGATCGTATCGCTGCCATTGTGCCACCGGCCGGCCTTCATCTGATAGAGCGGCCAGAAGCTCGCCTGTTCCTGGGCTTCCAGCATCTGCAGGATCTTGCCGTTCCAGCCGGAAAAGCCGTGCAGCATCTGCTCGCGCTGCACGTTGCTGCCGGCCGCACCCCAATTGCGGCTGGTACTGCTGCCGGAGACGATGGCGACGATATTGAAGGCGGCATTTTCCCGGATGGGATAGCAGACGAGATGGCTGGAGGGTCCGAGGAATGCCGTGACGTTCTTCTTGTCCAGCAGGGATGGGGCCGCACTCTCCGGAATGGAGAAGCGCCAGGCAATATTGCCGGAGAAGAGCGGCGAGGGCGCACCGGGCACCATCGCGTGCGCCTTCGACCAGACGCCGTCGGCGCCGATGACGAGCTCGAATTCCTTGCCGGCGATCTCTTCCAGCGTTTGCCTGTTTTTGATGTCGATGTGCCGGCCGAGATGAAGCCTGCAAAGCGCATTGGCGTTTACGGCTTCGAGAAGCGCTTTCTGCAGGGTGGCGCGATGTACGGCGCCATAGGGCGCACCCCAACGTTCTCTGGCAAAATTTCCGCAGGGAACGGATGCGACAGACCGCAGCGACGAGCCGGATACCAGCCGGACTTCTTCGGGCTCCAGCCAGACGGCCCGGAGCTTGTCGAGCACGCCGAGCGTATCGAGGATGCGGGAGGCGTTCGGTGAAATCTGCAGGCCGGCGCCGACTTCTGTCAGCACGTCAGCCTGCTCGAAAATGTCGGAAGCGATGCCATGCCTCGCCAGCGCCAGGGCTGCCGTCAATCCGGCTATCCCGGCGCCGATGATTGCGGCCGCTTTGATCGGCATGTCTCTCTGTCCGATCGAGGGTTAGGCTATCACGCTGCCTTGAAGTGGAAGACGCAGCCGGCCGGATTGGTCTGGTCCGCCTTCAGCGACGGATTATAGCGGTACAGAGTCGAGCAGTAGGAGCATACCTTCTCGCTCTCGTCGCCGAGATCGATGAAGATGTGCGGATGATCATAGGGAATCGAGGCGCCGGTGCACATAAATTCCTTCACGCCGATTTCGATCACGCGATGTCCGCCGTCGTTCTGGAAATGGGGAATATTGTGGCCGGCCATAATGATCTCCGAATGCGTCTTGCCATGAGCGGCATGAATGTTGCGCCAGACTTGGTAGCCCCTCTTTATAATTCTTCTTCCCGATTGTGTAGTGCGAAAGTCCGGCTTGATGCAGAGATTTTCGCAAGCGCAGGGTTCATTTGATATCGCCGATAAAATATGGTCCGGCGCCAACAGGACCTAGTTTGCGAAGACGACACCATGAACTTGAATGCTCCCCCGATATCTCATTTTGTCAGAAACGGATTGAAGCTCGCCTTTTTCGATGACGGTGATCCGAGCGGCCCGCCGGTGCTGCTGATCCACGGCTTTGCCTCGACGGCGGTTGCAAACTGGGTCAATCCGGGCTGGCTGAAGACACTCGGCGAAGCTGGCTATCGCGTGATCGCCATGGACAATCGCGGTCACGGCATGAGCGACAAGCTCTACGATGCCGATGTCTACCATCCCTGGATCATGGCTGAGGATGCCGTTGCGCTGCTCGACCACCTGGGTATCCCCGAGGCTCATGTGATGGGTTATTCCATGGGCGCGCGCGTTGGCACCTTCATGGCGATTGCGCATCCAGATCGCGCCCGCTCGCTGGTGCTGGGCGGACTCGGTATCGGAATGGTCGAAGGTGTCGGTGATTGGGATCCGATTGCCGATGCGCTGATTGCTTCATCTCTCGATGACGTCACCCATGCGCGCGGGCGCATGTTCCGCGCCTTTGCCGAACAGACGAAGAGCGACCGGCAGGCGCTGGCTGCCTGCATCCAGGGTTCGCGCGATCTGGCGTCCCGGGAAGATGTGGCGAGGATCGAAGCGCCGACGCTGATCGCCGTCGGCACCAAGGACGATATCGCCGGTTCCGGTCAGGAATTGGCAGCCCTGATGCCGAATGCCGAAGCCATCGACATACCGAACCGCGATCACATGCTCGCCGTCGGCGACAAGGTCTTCAAGGCTGCGGTTCTGGAATTCTATCAGCGCCTCGACGAGCGCTACAGCGCCGCGCGTCGTATATGACGCGCAAAGGTCGCTGAAGCATTTTGAGTTATGCAGCAGGTCACTTGCCGGTGAAATGCGGCTTTCGGCGCTCGGCGAAGGCGGCGCGGCCTTCGGCATAATCGGCGCTGTCGAAGGTTTCGGCGCCGATCACTTCCGCCTCGCGCAACAGATCGCCATCCCGCTCGATGACGGCGCGGATCGCAACTTTCGATGCGTGCAGCGCGATCGGCGCATTGGCGGCGATTGCATGGGCGAGCGCGGATACCTCCCCATCGAAGGCGTCTGCCTCGATTTCCTCCAGCAGAAAGCCGGCGGCTGCCATCTTCCCGCTCGACATGGGAGCGCCGGTGAACAGGGCGACCTTAGCCATCTGCGGCCCAAGTGCGTTGACGATGTCCTGCACGGCATCGGCCGGATAGGCGATACCGAGGCGAACGGCGGGTACGGAAAAGCGCGCGCCTTGTTCGGCGATGCGCAGGTCGCAGGCGGCCGCCAGCCCGAAGCCGCCGCCGTAGCAGACGCCGCGGATCGCCGCGATCGTTGGCACGCGGCAATGGCGGATGGCCGCAAAAGCCTGGCTGTTCAGCGCTTCATAGGCAACTGCCGTCTCCGAATTTTTGCGCAAGCTGTCGAATTCGCCGATATCGGCACCGGCTGAAAAATCCGCGCCCGTGCCGCGCAGCACGATCACATGCGCATGCGCTTCGTCGGTCAGAAGGCGCACCGCCTGCGGAATGGCACGCCACATGGCGGCCGTCACGGCATTCTTTCTCTCGGGATTGCTGATGGTGATCGTGCCTATCGCATCGCCGCACGTAGCGCGAATGAGGTCGCCTGCAAAATCATGCTCGAAATTCATGCGCGACCAACCCATTTGTCTTGTGTGGCATTTATTCTATATAATGCACGCTGACAGAAAATCGGGAGACCGCCAATGGTCGCAGCAACGGACATTCGCCCCGTAGAGGGTTTGGGCGCGGTTAAGATCATGGATCCCATTTGGGATAGCATGCGCGAGGAAGCCCGCGCGGCTGCCGAGCAGGATCCGCTGCTTGCCGCCTTCCTCTATTCGACGATCATCAACCACCGTTCGCTGGAGGAGTGCGTCATCTATCGCATCTGCGAGCGGCTGGACCATCCCGACATGCAGGCCATTCTTCTCAGGCAGACTTTTGAGGAAATGCTTGCCGACTGGCCGGAATGGGGGGCGATCCTCCGGGTCGATATCCAGGCGGTCTACGATAGAGATCCCGCTTGCCTGCGTTTTCTGGAGCCCGTGCTCTATTTCAAGGGCTTCCATGCGCTGCAGACGCATCGCCTCGCGCACTGGCTCCATAATCGCGGCCGCCGCGATTTCGCGCTCTATCTGCAGAGCCGTTCCTCCAGCGTCTTCCAGACCGACATCAATCCGGCCGCGCGCATCGGCAAGGGCATATTCCTCGATCACGCGACCGGTCTCGTCGTGGGCGAGACGGCCGTGATCGGCGACAACGTCTCGATCCTGCACGGCGTCACGCTTGGCGGCACCGGCAAGGAAGGCAGCGACCGCCATCCGAAGATCGCTCATGGCGTATTGATCGGCGCCGGCGCCAAGATTCTTGGCAACATTCAGATCGGCCATTGCTCGCGTATCGCCGCCGGTTCCGTGGTATTGAAGGAAGTGCCCGCCAAAACCACGGTTGCCGGTGTTCCGGCCAAGGTGGTCGGCGAAGCGGGCTGTTCCGAACCT
>NZ_JAUQTZ010000144.1:0-15764 GCF_059803845.1 Rhizobium sp. UFLA01-1127
GTGTCCACCTATTTTTGGTGGAAACTTCATGCATCAGAGCACCGCGCTTCAGAAGGCGCACAGAAATTCGCGCTTACCAATTATCGAGCAGGCAAAGACGCTCGGTCTGCCCATAATTGAAGTTCTCGCATTATACACTGATGGAGTGATCAAATGTCCAGATAAGCGGTATGCGCAGGTGCTTGGCCTCTCATGTGCAGCTACTCCGCTGGATCTGGCCAAATTTGATCGACTTGACGGAGACGAAATGGGTTCCGTTTCTATGCTAGATGCCGTCTTCGGCTCGAAGTCATCCCGGCATCCCTGGACGCGCATTATGGGAAAAATTCTGACGCGAAACGTTCATGTCAGACTGCGAACGCCTCTTAATGTGAATTTTCTAAAACGCGCCTACGTCTCTGACATTGACAGTATTCGGTCTATTTGTGAGGGCGAAAATTCTAATGTGGACCCAAAATCAACAGTAAACGTACGAGAGGCGGTCTTTTATTTGCGTCTTGGGTCGGCCGCGATAGCAATCCTTAAACAGGAAGGCTTCTTCGCATCGAGCAAAATTTCGATGGAAGAAATTTGGCAGTTCCAAGAGCGTTTTATTTCCGCTTCTGAGATCAAGGCCAGGCTGGTACTCGCAGGCGTCAAGCCTCCGCCTTTGCCTCAAATCGGGCTTGGACTTCAGGCGCTTGGTGCAAAGCCAATCCTTCTTGACTTCCCTCGCTATCACCGCGACGATGGTGAAGGTTATCTCTCTACCATATTCAGTGAAAGACAGCATCTGGCCTGAAAAGAATCAAGAATTTTTTCCGGCAACTATATATTTCAATCTGTTAGCGGAATCATTTGAAAGTTCTGACCACAGCTAGAGTACGATCCGGCGGAAGACCGCGCGCATTGACGTCATCAATCAGATGAGCGGGAAAGCGGGTGGCAATCTCGTCGAGCGTATGCTGTGCCATGCGCTGAATTTTGCGGAGGCGTAGAAGCGAGAAAAGCCTTGAGGCCTCGTCTGATACTGTGCCAGCCATGATTCTGCTCCTTTGAGGCTGTCTGCGATGAATTTCCATTGCATCTAATATGGTGGTTCGTTGACATTCAGACAAATGAAATGATATGGTGCTAAGGATCAGAAAAATTGAAAGGTAATCGATATGACCGTACCGTTCCGCCGGCCCATACCGTTGCTTGACAATGAAGTTCTGCGTACCTTTGTCGCGATTGCCGAAACGGGGAATTTTTCGACCGCGGCCGATGCAGTTTTCCGCACACCATCCGCCGTTTCCATGCAGATCAAGAAGCTGGAAGAGCAGCTCGGCGTTACGCTGTTCCTGCGCGATGCGCGGTCGGTGAGCCTGACGCAGCATGGGGAGATGCTGCTCTCCTATGCGCGCAATATTCTGGCGCTCTCCAACGAGGCGGTGTCGCGCTTCATCATGCCCGAGCTAAGCGGCGTGGTGCGGCTTGGCGCACCTGACGACATCGGCGAACGCCTGCTGCCGACCATCCTGAAGAGCTTTTCTGAGACCTATCCGGGCATCATGGTCGATGTCGTCGTCGATATGAGCCTCCAGCTCAAGAAGCGCATCGAGGAGCAGCGGCTGGACCTCGCGCTGATCAATTGCGCGACGCGCCCTTTTCCGACCGAGGGCGAGGTGATTTACACGGAGCGTCTCGTTTGGGCCGGCGCGAAATGCGGCACCGCCTATCGCCGCGATCCGCTGCCTATATCGATCTGGGAAGAGGGCTGCATCTGGCGGTCGGAAGCGATGGCGCAGCTGGAGCGGCAGAAGCGCGCCTATCGCGTTTCCTATCTGAGCGCCCATACGATGGCGCAGCGCGCGGCGATTGTCTCCGATCTTGCGGTCGCGCCGTTCCCGCGCTCCTACATCACCGACGATATGGAAATTCTCGGGCCGAACGAGGGGCTGCCGGAATTGACGTCGTTCGACATTCGTCTGCTGACGGCATCGCAGATGACCGGGCCGATGAAGGCCGTGGCTGACAGCATCCGCCAGGCCTTTGTCGAGATCGGCCGCAAAATGGCCGCGTGAACGCGGCCAATCCCTTCTATTCGCGGCTGCGGCGACGCCTGCGGCTGCTGCCTTCTCCGCCATCGTCGGAGATCTGCTTGCGCTCCGGCAAGGTCACCACCTTGGAGAGTTCCGGGAAGTTATCGACCTTGTTCGGCATAGCCATGGCGTAGACGAAATGCTCTTGAAACTTTGATTCAAGCGCCGTCTCTATCTTCTCGATTTTCCTGACGGTTTCCTCGATTTCGCGGCGATGGCCGCGATTGAGCAGCGCCATGCGTGCGCCGGTGCCGGCGGCATTGCCGACGGCCTTGACCTTGTCGAGCTCGCAGTCGGGTATCAAGCCCAGCACCATAGCATATTTCGGGTCGATGAAGGTGCCGAAGGCGCCGGCAAGGCCGATGCGGTCGACGTGATCGATGCCCTGCTTATCCATCAGCAGCTTGACGCCGGCATATAGCGCCGCCTTCGCAAGCTGGATGGCGCGGATATCGTTTTGCGTCACCGTGATGCGCGGTTCGCCGTCGCGCAGCAGATAGGAGAAAGTGCGGCCATTCTGCAGGATGCGCGGCGAGCGCGCCGTCATCGAGCCATCGACGACGCCATCTTCCGAAATGATGCCGGTCAGGAACATTTCGGCGACGACCTCGATGATGGCCGAGCCGCAGATGCCGGTGACGCCGACCTTGGCGGCGGCTTCCTCGAAGCCCGGCTCATCCGACCACGGTTCGATGCCGATGACACGATAGCGCGGCTCCAGGGTTACAGGATCGATGCGCACGCGCTCGATCGCGCCGGGTGCGGCGCGCTGGCCGCTGGAAATCTCCGCGCCTTCGAAGGCCGGGCCGGTCGGCGACGACGCGGCGACGACGCGGTGGCTATTGCCAAGCACGATTTCGGCATTCGTGCCGATGTCGACCAGCAGCATCATTTCATCCTGGCGATGCGGCCCTTCGGCAAGCGTGGCGGCAGCGGCATCGGCGCCGACATGGCCGGCGATGCAGGGCAACATATAGATGCGCGTCCCGGCATTCATTGGCAGGCCGATCTCCGCCGATTTCAGATGCACGGCTCCCGATACCGCAAGCGCGAAGGGTGCGCCGCCGAGTTCGGTCGGGTCGATGCCGAGGAAAAGGTGATGCATGATCGGATTGCCGACGAAGACGGCGTTCAGAATATCCTCGCGCGACACGCCGCCGTCAGCGCAGACCTTGTCGATCAAGCCGTTCAGGGCTTCGCGAACGGCGTTGGTCATGGCCTCGCGGCCGTCCGGATTCATCATCACATAGGAGACGCGGCTCATCAGATCCTCGCCGAAGCGGATCTGCGGATTGGAAGCGCCGGCCGATGCGACGGTTCTGCCCGACAGCAGAGACGACAGATGCATCGCGATCGTCGTCGAGCCGATATCGCAAGCAATGCCATAGGCCTCGTTCTTCAGGCCCGGATAGAGTGCGATGAGGCGGGGGCGTTCGCTGTCCTGATCGCGATGAATGGCGGCCGTTACCTTCCATTCGCCCTTGCGCAGGATCGACTGCACCTGCGGGATGAGGTGGAAATCCACTTCGAGGTTGTCGTATTTCCAGTCCGCAGCGATGGCCGCCTTCAGGCGGTCGAGATCGCCTGACGGTTTGTGCATGTCGGGTTCCTCGACCTCGACGTAGCACATGTGCACGGCCGGATCGCGGGCGATGACGCGCTCGTCGGCAGCCTTTCGCACCACCTGCGCGTTAATAACGGTATCCTGCGGCACGTCGATGACGAGATCGCCCTGGATCAAAGCGGAGCAGGAGAGCCGGCGGCCTTCCGGCAGCTCGCGCACTTCGGCATAGCGCTTTTCCTTCGGCCCGATCGGCGAAAGATGGTCATTGGCCGAGACGATCTTGTGCTTGGCAAAATTGCCTTCCTGCACGGACACCTGGCAGCGCCCGCAGGTCGCACGGCCGCCACAGACGCTTTCGACATAGACGCCAAGCTGCCGTGCCGCCTCCAGCACCGGCGTTCCCACCGGGAAGTGGCCGCGCTTGCCGGACGGCATGAAAAGGACGAGAGGTTTTGCGCTGTCGCTGGCTTCGGCCACGGATCAGTCTTTCTGTTTGCTAAGGCGGCGCACGTTCGATCGAACGCGTTTGCTGTATGGTTTGACGGCTGCGCGGGCGATCGAATCCACCGCCCGATGCGCCGAGGTTTTGCGCCCCGTCGCGATTGCCGTCATCGCCGCAATGTTCTCTTCAGCCATCGCCATATTCGCAGCGATGACACTTTCGGCGACGGCGGTCACCTTTTCGGTGATCATCCGATTGAATTCGGCCGTGTTTGCGCGGCCGCCGGTCATAGCCGTCATCCACATTTGCGACAGGCGCATCCCGATCACCATGGGTGCCTCTATCCACAAGGTGGCGAGGTCGTCGGAAAGCCGGCGGCTCGGATAGGTCATCGCTACTCCCTCGCGGCTCCTGCACCGGCGCGTCCAGCACGGCCACCACGACGTCCGCCACCGGTGGCGGGCGCCGCGGCTGCTGCAGTCGCCGCGCCGCCTTCCGCCGGCTTGTAATCGCGATAGGTCATGATCCAGTTGGTGCAATTGGCATCCGTGCCGTTCAAGACATTGGCCGCGCGCACCGCTTCCATCTCCTGCGGACGGCAGGGGTTCATGATCGCCGAGGTCATTCCGGCGCCGATGACCATCGGGATGAAACCGGCATTGATGCCGTGGCGGTGCGGCAGGCCGAAGGAGATGTTGGAAAGGCCGCAGGTGGTATTGACCTTGAGTTCATGGCGCAGGCGGTGCAGCAATGCGAAGACTTGACGGCCGGCATCGCCGAGCGCCCCGATCGGCATGACGAGCGGATCGACGACGATGTCCTCGGGCTTGATGCCATGATCCATGGCACGCTCGACGATCTTCTTGGCGACGGCAAAGCGCACGTCCGGATCCATGGAAATGCCGGTTTCGTCATTCGAGATGGCGACGACGGGTACATCGTATTTCTTGACCAGAGGCAGGATGGCTTCGAGCTTTTCCTCTTCACCGGTCACCGAATTGACCAGCGGCCGGCCCTTGGCGACCTTGAGCGCAGCCTCGATCGCCGCCGTGACCGAGCTGTCGATCGAGAGCGGCACATCGACCAAACCTTGCACGATTTCCAGCGTCTGCACGAGAAGACCCGGTTCCGTCTCGTTCGGGTTGACCGAAGTCACACCCGCATTGACGTCGAGCATGGTCGCGCCGGCGGCGACCTGTTCCAGAGCATCCTTGATGACGGTCTCGAAATTGCCTTCGATCATCTCGGCGGCAAGCTTCTTGCGCCCTGTCGGGTTGATGCGCTCGCCGATCACGCAGAAGGGCTGGTCGAAGCCTATGATGATCTCGCGGGTGGCGGAGGCAACGATGGTACGCGTCATGTCTGATCCTCTGGTCAGTTGGCCCGATAGCAGGTCTATCGCGCGGTGATTTGGGTTACAAGCCGGCCGGTTCCTCTCCTGGCCTGGCTCTATTTATCGAACTCAATGCGTCTGCGGCGGCGTATGGTGGGCAGCGATTTCCGCCATCGCCTGCTGGTTTTCTTCCCGGCCTTCGCTGATCTGATGCAGCCGCTCGGCAACCAGCGCGTCGGTGCGGCTTGCCTCGCGCTTCCACGGCTGACGGCCTTTCAGAACGCCGGAATCATGCACCATCTCGGCAACATATTCCTCCTGACGATAGGCCATGACGTGAATGCCGGAAACGCCCTCGATCTCCTTCACCTCGTTGATGATATCGATACAGAGCTGCTTGCCTTCCTTCTTCTGGTCCTGTGCACCTTCGATACGCTTGATGACCTCATCCGGGATATGCACGCCCGGTACGTTGGAGCGCATCCAGCGGGCAGTTTTTGCCGAGGCGAGCGGGCCGACTCCGACGAGAATGAAGCACTTTTCGTGCAGGCCGAGGTCGCGCACCTTCTTCATGTATTCCCGGAACATCGCTACGTCATAGCAATACTGGCTCTGGACGAACTGCGCGCCGGCCTCGATCTTCTTCGCCAGCCGGTAGGGCCGGAAATCATAAGGCGGTGCGAAGGGGTTGATGGCGGCGCCGAGAAAGACCTTCGGCGGCGACGTCAGCTTGCGGCCGGAGAGGAATTTGGCGTTGTCGCGCATGACGCGCACGGTTTCGAGCAGCGACATGCAATCGAGGTCGAAGACCGGCTTGGCGCCCGGCTGGTCACCCGCCTGCACACCGTCACCGGTCAGGCACATGATGTTGCACACGCCCATGGCGGCAGCACCCAGCACGTCGCCCTGAATGGCGATGCGGTTCTTGTCGCGGCAGGCGATCTGCATGATGGGCGCATAGCCCATGCGGGTCAGCAAAGCACAGATCCCGACCGAGGACATATGGCAGTTTGCACCCGAAGCGTCGACCGCATTGATGCCATCCACCCAGCCCTCGAAAATGGCGGCGCGTTCGTAGACGTCTTCGGCATTGGCGCTGTCGGGCGGGTTCAGCTCGGCGGTGACGGCGAATTCGCCGCGGCGAAGCACGCGTTCCAGCCGACCGAGCGAATAATGGCCGGGCAGGGGATCGAGCGGCAGATGCACGCCAAGCGGATTTTCATCGATATGCGACATCGCTTACGCTTCCTTTTTCGCCGCTTCGCGGGCTGCGGCCGCTTCCGCCGTGACGCGAAGCCAGGAGGAGGTTTCGCGCAGCGACTGGTTCACGGGCTTCTGCACCTTCAGGATCGCATCGCCCTGAGTCATATTCTGCGAGCCTTTCCATGCCTGCACCCAGACGCAGGGCATATCGGGCTCGACCTCGCAATTGCCGTTGGCGCGTACGCCTCCGCAGGGGCCGTTGCGCAGCTGCTTGGGACAGTTCATCGGACAGGACATGCCCGTCGATGACAGCGCACACTGGCCGCACATGCGGCAATCGAACAGGAAGCCCTTCACATTGCGTTCGATAAAGGTAATCGGGCGCTCCACGCGTTCATAGCCGAACGCCTTCCATAACGGATGAAGCAGGAGAAAGGCGTCTGCGAAGCGACGATAGAACCATTCGAAGAAGCGCGAGTGACGCACGGCCCATAGGCGGACCGTATATTTGCGCCGGGCGCGGCGGTTGGGAGAGACGCCGGCTGGCGTATAGGCACCGCTGGCTGCCTTTGCGCCCGCGGCGGCATTGCCGGGTTTCTGGACCGCATCAGCCATTGTTGCGGCCTCCGGCCTTCACCAGCGCCACTAGCCGCTCGCGATCATAAGCGGCCTCGAGCTCGCTTGCCGCCGCGTCTGCTTCAGCTTCAAGGTCGTCGGAAACAGGCACGGGATCGGCCTTGCGCCATTCGGCGAGATAGTCGTCGGTCTCGGCGGCACCGGTGCGCATGGCGCACATGTCGATTGCTTCGGTAAAGCGCAGCGATAGCTCGCGTTTTGCCGTCTGCCTGCCCTTCTTGATAATCACCTGGGCTGGAATGTCCCGCCAGTAGACGACAATGCGATCCGCCATGCACAAATCTCCTCTTCACATAAGAATGCACGCCGGCCGACCATCGGACTGCGCTCGCCACGACGCGGCACATGCCGAAAAACGACGCGACGTGAAAACCTCGTCCGCGAGCGTCCCTAACGCACATTATCCTTTGAAACGGCTGGGTTCGAACTGTGATTGAATGTCGAACGTTCGTCCAGCATGTCGGTTTCGGCAAAGAAGAGACAGGATAAAGAGCGGGGAGGACGCAGCGATCAGACAGCAGACAATTCTCGGCCAAGGTCCCCGTAACCGGTGTAGCGATATTCGTAGTCCAGACCAAGATAAGCGGCGGCTTCCTTCGCCTTCGCCTGCAGCGCGGAATCCTCTTCCTGCGAGAGGTAGACCACCTTGCGGTAGTTGCCGAAATACATGTCGCGCAGCTCCGGATGACGGTCCAGACCGAGCGGAACGATGACGAAGGATTCGAACTGACGGGCGAGGAAGTCGGTCAGGAAAAACGACGTAATGTCGTCGTCGCGCGCCGCGAAAGCCTCATTGCCCGTGAAGAAGGAATAACAATGAGGGCCGGAAAGGCGTTCTATTCCCTCGCGCTCGCAAATCCTGTCGATATCTCCGCCGGTGCCGCAATCGGCATAGCCGATGAAGATCTTCTCGAACCCGCGCGAGCGGGCGTCCGTAATCGCCTCTTCCAGGGCCGGTGCGATCTTCTGCGGATAGGAATGGTAGATTGCGGGAAGACAATGGAGATCGATGTGGTCGAGCCCATTTATTCTGACGATCGCCAGTATTTCGCGCGCGATTGCCCCGCACGCGATTACATGAACTTTCTGAATTGCCGCGCGTTTATCGGGCGGAGGGTTTTTCTCCGAATCTTGCCGATCAACATCCATTTAAAGGGGCTCCTGATGATGACCGTATCGACAACCAGCAAAATCGCCGCTGCCTTCGCCATTCTTGTGCTGCTTGCTTCATGCTCCAACACCATTCGCGGCATGGGCAAAGATACGGCAAACGCCGTCAATGCGACGGAAGATGCCGGTCATACCGTCAAGAAGGCTGCTCAGTAACTCATTTGGGATGTCTGTGGGCCGGCGACAACCTTTTTCGTCGCCGGCTCGGAGAAGTATGGCAATCAGGCCCCGGCAGCCAGGCTGTTGTGTTTGCGCTTCATGAATTCCTTAGCGGTTTCGACCGCGACGGCTGCGTCGCGGCAGTAGGCGTCTGCACCGACGGCCTTGCCGAACTCCTCGTTCAGCGGCGCACCACCGACCAGCACGACATAGTCGTCGCGCAGGCCCTTTTCCTTCAGCGTATCTATGACGACCTTCATATAAGGCATCGTCGTCGTCAGCAGGGCCGACATGCCGAGAATGTCAGGCTGTTCGCGTTCGATGGCGTCGAGATAGTTTTCGACCGGATTGTTGATGCCGAGGTCGATAACGTCGAAGCCGGCACCTTCCATCATCATGCCGACAAGATTCTTTCCGATATCGTGAATGTCGCCCTTGACGGTACCGATCACCATCTTGCCGAGCTTCGGCGCGCCGGTCTGCGCCAGAAGCGGCCGCAGGATCGACATGCCGGCCTTCATCGCATTGGCCGAAAGCAGGACTTCCGGAACGAAGAGAATGCCGTCGCGGAAGTCGATGCCGACGATGCGCATACCTTCGACCAGCGCCTGGGTCAGAACATCGTAAGGCGTCCAGCCGCGGTCGAGAAGGATTTGCGTCCCTTCCTCGATTTCTTCCTTCAATCCATCGTACAGGTCGTCATGCATCTGCTGCACGAGTTCCTCATCCGAAAGTTCCGCGAGAATGATTTCGTCGTCAGACATGCGCTCCATCCCGTTTTCGTGCAATGCGTCAGAGACTTGTATAAAACACTGCTATTATTACGGATAGACCCGAACGCCGCCAAAACTCTTTTTGAATGCGACGTCGCGCGGATCATTCGCGACGGAAAGAAAGCGACGATATTGACGCATCCATGTCTGTCCTATGCTAATTGCTGGCGCATTAAGGAACGTCCGGCCGGCGGAATCGGGTAGCATGGGGCACGATAGACGCATCCATGCGCAGGAGTGAGGAAACATCATGGACGATATGATTGAGCAACCGGCTGCAGGCAATGACGGCGGCGGACGGCGTTCGCGCGGCGAGGGCAGAGGTGCCGCGGCACGACGCGCTTCGCGCAGCGGCGGCGGGCCGGGTCCTTCGCTTCCCTATATCACGCGCAAGATCGGCGTTTATGAAGTGCTTGACGAAGAGGGTCTTCAGCTCATCGAGCGCAATGCCGACAAGGTTCTGGAGGAAATCGGCATCGAATTTCGCGACGATGCGGAAGCTCTCGCACTCTGGAAGGAAGCGGGTGCCGACGTGCGCGGACAGCGCGTGCATTTTCCGAAGGGACTTTGCCGCGAGCTTCTGAAGACGGCGCCGAAGGAATTCACCTGGCATGCGCGCAACAGCGCCCGCAACGCCCATGTCGGCGGCAAGGCGACGATCTTCGCGCCGGTTTACGGCCCACCCTTCGTGCGCGATCTCGACGGCAACCGCCGTTATGCGACGATCGAGGATTTCCGCAATTTCGTGAAGCTCGCCTATATGGCGCCGTCGATGCATTCGTCCGGCGGCACTGTGTGCGAGCCGGTCGATATCCCGGTCAACAAGCGCCATCTGGATATGGTCTACAGCCATATCAAATATTCCGACAAGCCGTTCATGGGCTCGGTCACGGCACCGGAAAGGGCCGAGGATACTATTGCGATGGCGAAGATCGTCTTCGGCGACGATTTCGTCGAAAACAATTGCGTCACGCTGAACCTCATCAACGCCAACTCGCCGATGGTGTTCGACGAGACCATGCTCGGCGCACTGAAGGTCTATGCGCGGCATAATCAGGCTTCGGTCGTTTCTCCGTTTATTCTTTCGGGCGCAATGAGCCCGGTAACGGTCGCCGGCACGCTGACGCAGATCCTGGCGGAAGTACTTGCCGGTGCCTCGTTCACGCAGCTCATCCGCAAGGGATCGCCGGTGCTTTATGGCACGTTCGCCGCCTCGATCTCGATGCAGTCGGGCGCGCCGACCTTCGGCACGCCGGAGCCGTCGCTCGTCTCCTACGGCTCGGCACAGCTGGCCCGCCGTCTCGGACTGCCGTTCCGTACCGGCGGCTCGCTTTGCGCGTCGAAGGTGCCGGATGCACAGGCTGCCCATGAATCGGCCAACACCCTGAACATGACGCTGCTCGCCGGCACGAATTTCGTGCTGCACGCGGCCGGCTGGCTGGAAGGCGGTCTCGTTTCTTCCTACGAGAAGTTCATGATCGACCAGGACCAGCTCGGCATGATGCAGAAGATGGCGGAAGGCGTCGATCTCTCGGAGAACGGCCAGGCGCTGGATGCCATCCGCGAAGTCGGCCCGGGCAGTCATTACCTCGGCTGCGCCCATACGCAGGCCAACTTCCAGTCCGCTTTCTATCGCTCGGCGCTCGCTGACAACAACTCCTTCGAACAGTGGGAGATCGAAGGACAGAAGCGTATCGAGCAACGCGCCAATGCGCTTTGCCGCTCCTGGCTCGATCATTACGAAGCGCCGCCGCTCGATCCGGCGATCGACGAAGCGTTGCTCGCTTATATTCAGAAGCGCAAGGATTCGATGCCTGACGCCTTCACCTGAAGAGAGCCCGAGGCCGCCAGGGAGCAAGGCGGTGCGACGCGCGTCGCCGACCTGATCCAGAAGGAGGTCTGGCGGCCGCACTATCAATATAAGGGGCCGCGGTGAGGTGCGGTCCCGCCATAGTCGAACAACTCCGTGCGACGCTTGGCGTCCACGGAGTTTTCGTTCGCGGCAGCCTGTCTTTCCACCAGGGCGAGGGGCCGCTCCTTTATGACGGCACGGAGGCCCGCAGCATCATCCTGCTCGGCAATATCGGCGGTTCGATCTGGCCGGCGTTTTCGAAATGGCTGGACATGCCCGCCAATAGGACACGCAAAAATCCGCTGGACGACTGGTCGAAGGCGATCATACGGCCGATTGCGGTAGAGGCGGGGGCTACGGCCTATTTTCCTTCGGACCCTCCCTGGCAACCATTTCAGCGATGGGCCATGCAGGCCGAGGGGCTAAAGGCATCGCCGCTCGGCATATTGATTCATCCGGACTATGGCCTATGGCATGGCTATCGCGGTGCATTGGGATTTGCGGACGTCCTTGAAGATGACGAGGTACAGGCATTTTCCGAGCATCCATGCGATCAGTGCGTCGAGAAGCCATGTCTCACGGCTTGCCCCGTCGATGCCGTAACAGCGGCAGGCTTCGACGTTCCGAGTTGTCGTTCGCATCTGCGTAAGCGGGAAGGGCAGGTTGGCTGCATGGCCAGCGGATGCCTTGCGCGCAATGCATGCCCGGTCGGAGCCTGCTATCGTTATTCCGTTGAGCAGCTTGCCTTCCATATGGCGGCGCTCCAGCTTTAGTTTTCACGCATTCCCTGTTTCGCCGCATTGCGGATGCGTTCTGGGGCTTGTGCCAGATGCGTTTCTTTGTGCATTCCGGACGGAAAACTGCAGCGCATTGTTCCTGGAAATACTCTATTCATGCGGAGCCATGCACTTGATTCGATCGATGGTCATGCTTGCCGTTCTTGCCTTTGCCGCCACCGCTTCGGCCGGCGAAGCCTGCCAGAAGGTTCGGCATCTTGGCGATGGCTATACGATCTGTACTTTCGATCCCGCCCACGACGATATCCGGATTTTCCACAATGACCGCAGCGGCAAACCCTACGGCTCGTTCCGGGCGCTGGAAATGGATCTGCGCCAGGATCGGGTCTATGTGCGCTTCGCCATGAATGGCGGCATGTATCTGGATGACCAGTCACCGGTCGGCCTGTTCGTCGAAAACGGGCGCGAGCTGAAGGCGATCAATACCAACAGCGGATGGGGCAATTTCCATCTCCTGCCGAACGGAGTCTTCTATACCTCGCCAGGCAAAGCGGCGGTCATGGAAAGCAAGGCTTTCGCCGCTTCCGGCATCAAGCCGTTCTACGCAACCCAGTCCGGTCCGATGCTCGTCATCGGCGGCAAGCTCCATCCGTCGTTTCTGGCCGACAGCACCAGCCTCAAGACCCGAAACGGCGTCGGCGTCACCGTGGATGGGCTCGTCGTGTTCGCGATTTCCGATGGCCCGGTGCGCTTCCACGATTTTGCAACGCTGTTTCGTGACGATCTGAAATGTCCGAATGCGCTGTTTCTCGACGGCAGCATTTCCAGCGTCGACATACCGGAATGGCAAAGGCGCGACAGCCTGTTTCCGCTCGGGCCTATCATTGCGGTGACGGAAATGCTGCCGGGCTGATCGGCGCCTGAAACGCGAAGAGCCCCGCAACGCCTTTGCGCCGCGGAGCTCTCCGTTGCCGCCGCAAAATCTCAGACGAACTGATCGATATAGGTGAGGATGCTGAACAGGCCGTCCTTCGGACCCGGATTGCCCGGGAAATCCTCAGTGAAGCGAAGATAGGCCCTTGGCTTGCCGCCATAGGCGCCGGTCTGAGGCGCTTCCCTCGACAAGTGTTGGCGGATCGACTGCGGGAGAAGGTTGATCGTTGCGTCGTCGATGATCGGCTCGATGATGACAGGCTCGCCATTGAAGGCGATCGCCTCGGTTGCCGCGGTGGAGATGCCCGCCAGCTTGCGGATCTGATCGTAGGATTCCGGCGGCAGCGGCGCCGGCAGATAGGCCGCCATGCGGTGATACATGATATAGGCTTCGACCCAGTTCTGCGCGTTGACATGCAGGCGCATCGCGACCGCCTGACGCTGCAGCATGAATTCGGTGATGCGCGGCATCAGCGAGCTGCGATAATCCGGTGCGTAATGGTTGCCGCGCAGAGCCTGTGAGGCGAGATATTCGAGGCCGCCCCTGTAGGTATCCCACTGGAACATGCATTCCTTGTTACCCTGCTGCAGGCGCGGGTCGTCGGAAACGGCAGTGACGCGCGCAAAGGGTTCGGGCATGAAAAGCACGTCCGCCTTGTCCAAAGCACGGGTGGTGTAAAGAAACGCCCAAAAAATGAACGGCGTCGGGCTCGAAATCGATTTCAGCAGAACGTCGCGCCGGATGATCATGAATTCGGGAAAGATATGACGCTCGAGAATGAAGTCGAGCATCGAGCGGAAGTCGCCCTTGGAGTGACGGGTCGGATAGGAAAGGTGATAGAAGGGCTCCATATCCCCGCCGCCTGGCCGGCCATCGACCAGAAGCCACGGCGCCTGGATCATGCCGATATTTTGATCGTCCACCATAATGCGAAGATATTCGACGACCTTTTCGGGGATCAGGAGATCGTCGTCGCCGAGAAAGACCGCGTAGTGTCCGCGGGCTCTCTGCATTGCAAAGGCGTAGTTGCTGATGAAACCGGAGTTGCTTGCCCGGCGATAGGCACTGATTTCCGGATGGTGCGAGATCGACTGGATATAGGCGGCCGTATTGTCGGTCGAACAATCGTCGACGATGACGATCTCGAAGGGAAGGTCCAGCCGGCGGAATGCTTCCAAGTGGAAATTGATGTTCCGCTCGAGCATGAACTGACGGTTATAGGTCGGCACGCAGATCGAAAGAACGGGGACTTGGGTAGAGGACATCGATTTCTCCGCAGGGCATCGGCGTGATTCAATGCGCCGACTTTGATCCCTGCATAAGCCGGATTGCTTTCGCGGAGCTGGATAGCCCGGCAAATGTTCCGACGGCGGAGACGCCGATGCTCCAGTTCAGTGCAAGTTCCGCCCTCTATGCTCGGGAAAGAGCGGTCCTGCGGTCCCGACAGGACAGGATTGCCGTTTCCGGGGCTGCTTCGCCCGGAAACGCGACAGGATAGCGCGAGCATGTGATACGTCCGATATCGTCAGCGGTCGGCATTCATGTCAGCATCAGGAGACCTTGTGAGCAAAGTCAGCGTCATCATTCCCGCCTATAACGCGCAGGAGTCCATCGGTGAAACGATTGCGGCGGTTCTTGAAAATCGCGACGTTCTGGAAGTGATCGTCGTCGACGACATGTCCCGAGATGCGACCGCGATGATCGTCGAGCGGCATGCCCAGCGCGACGATCGGGTGCGGTTGCTGCGCAATCCGCAAAATGGCGGGGCCGGATACAGCCGGAACGCCGGCATGGCGGCGGCGCACGGCGACTATTATTATTTTCTCGATGCCGACGACATGCTGGCGCATCGTTCGATCGACGAGGTGGTGTATCACATGGAAGCCAGCGGCTGCGATGTGATGGTGTTTCGTTACCGCTATGTCACGGAGAAGAGCGGTCGCCTCGGCCCGATGCTGGAGATCGACAACGATGCCTGGCAGGAACTGGTTGGCGATACCGACATAGGGGTTTTTACGCTCGACCAGTGCGGACGACTGCTTTTCACCGTGAATTTTCCCTGGAACAAGGTCGTCAGTGCCAGACTTTGCCGGGAGACGGGCCTGCGTTTCTCGGAAACGCGCGTTCACAACGATATCTATGCTCACTGGCATATCTACATGCATGCGCAGAAGATCGGCATGATGAACCGCTATCTCATCGCGCACCGCGTCTACCAGGGCGCCGCGCAGCTTACGAATGTCTTTACGGAAAAGCGTTTCGAAGTGTTCAAGGCGTTCGCTGAGGTGGAGGTGCTGTTTACGCGCCTGCCGCGGATGAAGGAGGCCTATTATCAGTGGTTCCTTCGCAGCAAGCTCGATTTGCTGTGCTGGATCTACCCGCAATTGCCTTATGATCTGAGGGAACGTTTCTTCGCGCTGATCAGGCAGTGCTATGAGGGATATGGTCAGACCGAGTACGATTATGTCCGGAAGCAGTCGATCGAGATGGCTGACATAGCGCTCAGGCTGAAACAGGCGCCGCATCTTCTATTCGGCGGGCGCTAAGGTAGCGGGCTGAGGCAATTCCAGGAAAAGTGTATGGTGGTTTTCGTCCGGAATTGCGTAAAAATAGAGGGATAGACCTGCCGCCCGTGATATGATTGCCGAACGAAAAGAGGCGCAGCGACCTGGTCGCTGCGCCTCTTTTCAATATCCGGTTCGTTCTATCGAATGGTGTCGAGTTCGTTCAGATCCGACGCGTCTTCGAATTCGTCGCGGCTGTAGATGGCGAAATCCGCTTCGGTCGATTCCTTGAACTTATAGGGATTCTCGAACAGCTTCAGCAATGTCCATTGCGGGAACCGGCTGGCGATGTCGGCGGTGAACTTGCGATGACGGACATGCGATGCGCCACGGA
>NZ_JAUQTZ010000145.1:0-15545 GCF_059803845.1 Rhizobium sp. UFLA01-1127
ATGCGGAAGGGCAGTTCTTTTTGTTCTGCTTCGAGCATGTCAAGGAATACAACAAGGGCTACAATTATTTCTCCGGCCTCTCGGACGGGGAGATTGCGCGCTATCAGAAGGAAGCCATAACCGGCCACCGTCCGACCTGGACGGTCGGGGTCAACAAGGCGGCGAAGAACAGCCCCCTGCAGTCGGATATCCGCTCAGGCGCCTACAGCAGGGTTCGCGATCCATTCGGGTTCGTCAAGGATGGCGATGGCCGCGGCGGCCCGCGCTACCCTCAGCAGCGCAAGCTTAAGACGCTGGAGGCGAAAGCGTTCGACACGATGGGGCTCGGCGCCAACGCTTCGGCGCCGGATATCAAGCGCAGATACAAGGAATTGGTGAAAATGCATCATCCCGATGCCAACGGCGGCGATCGCGGCTCCGAGGAACGTTTCCGGGAGGTCATACAGGCCTATCAATTATTGAAACAGAACGGTTTTTGTTAATTCCTGTCCTTGCTCTCCGCCTTCAATCAGGTATGGTCCAAATCGGCTGAAGCTGCGGGCAACCGCGGCAGGGTGCGCATTTGGCTGGCTGCACCTCGGCCAACTTTCCGGACGCGGCGTTTCTTGTCCGGGACTCTGTTCAAGGATGCTCGCAAGCGATCGTTTCATCGCGCCGAGATTTTGCTTTAGTCCCGGAGAAGTATCGCCGCTGTTCCGACCGAACGGATGCGGGCAACAAGCTGCGGCGTTTCGGATAAATCGGCTGAGTTTGATATGGCAGGGTGAGAGCCACCCGCCCTGGAGACATGATGAGCAAGATTGACCTTGATATTTCCGAGATCCCCGACACCACCGTTTCGGTTCGTGAGGTCTTCGGCATCGATTCCGACATTCGCGTTCCGGCCTACAGCCAGGGCAGCGCCTACGTGCCCGATTTGGATACGGACTACCTCTTCGATCGCGAGACCACGCTCGCCATTCTCGCCGGCTTCGCTCACAACCGCCGCGTGATGATCTCCGGCTATCACGGCACCGGCAAGTCCTCGCATATCGAGCAGGTTGCCGCGCGCCTCAACTGGCCCTGCGTGCGTATCAACCTCGACAGCCATGTCAGCCGTATCGATCTCGTCGGCAAGGATGCGATCGTCGTCAAGGACGGGCTGCAGGTCACCGAATTCAAGGACGGTATCCTGCCCTGGGCCTACCAGCACAATGTCGCGCTCGTCTTCGACGAATACGATGCCGGCCGTCCGGACGTGATGTTCGTCATCCAGCGCGTGCTGGAATCCTCGGGGCGCCTGACCCTGCTCGACCAGAGCCGCGTCATCCGTCCTCACCCGGCTTTCCGCCTGTTCGCGACCGCCAACACCATCGGCCTCGGCGACACCACCGGCCTCTATCACGGCACGCAGCAGATCAACCAGGCGCAGATGGACCGCTGGTCGATCGTGACGACGCTGAACTATCTGCCGCACAACAATGAAGTCGATATCGTGCTGGCGAAAGTGAAGTCCTTCCGCAACGACAAGGGCCGCGATACGGTTTCCAAGATGGTCCGCGTCGCCGATCTGACGCGTGCGGCCTTCATGAACGGCGATCTGTCGACCGTCATGAGCCCGCGTACCGTCATCACCTGGGCCGAGAACGCCGAAATCTTCGGCGATGTCGCCTTTGCCTTCCGCGTCACCTTCCTCAACAAGTGTGACGAGCTGGAGCGCCCGCTGGTCGCCGAGCACTATCAGCGCGCCTTCGGCGTCGAGCTGAAGGAAAGTGCCGCCAACATCGTGCTCGAAGCCTAGAACATTTCCGCTTTTCTTCGAATCGCGAAAACGTTCTATCTTTTTGTTTTGGCGCAATTCCGGATAGAAAACTGCTATGCATTTTTCCTGGAATTGCTTTAGGGAAAAGCCGATACATCATGTCAGGTCGCGGAGATAATTCCAAAGCGAAGCCGGGCGCCCCGGTGGACATGGAGCCGTTGCGCCGGGCGATTACGGGCTGCGTGCGCTCGATCGCCGGCGATGCCGAGGTCGAAGTGGCATTCGCCAACGAACGCCCGGGTATGACCGGCGAGCGCATCCGCTTGCCGGAGCTTTCGAAGCGGCCGACAATGCATGAGCTCGCGGTGACCCGCGGGCTTGGGGATTCGATGGCCCTGCGGCTGGCCTGCCACGACGCGCGCGTGCATGCCGTCATGGCGCCCCAGGGCGCTGACGCGCGCAGCGTCTTCGATGCCGTAGAGCAGGCGCGCGTCGAATCGATCGGTTCGCTGCGCATGAGCGGCGTCGCCGCCAACCTCAATTCGATGAATACGGAAAAATACGCCAAGGCGAATTTCTCCGGCATCGAACGGCGCGAGGATGCGCCGATCGGCGAAGCCATGGCAATGATCGTGCGCGAGAAGCTGACCGGTCAGAAGCCGCCGGAAAGCGCCGGCAAGGTGCTGGACCTCTGGCGTCCTTTCATCGAGGAAAAGACCGGCGGTCAGCTGGACAATCTGCTCTCGTCCATCAACGACCAGCAGAGCTTCGCCCGCGTCGTGCGCAACATTCTGACCGCCATGGAAATGGCCGAGGAATATGGCGACGAGCAATCCGAGCCCGACAGTGAGGAGCAGCCGAGCGAAGAGGACAAGCCGAACGGCGAGGATCAGGATAACGACGACGTCAAGGAAGACGAGGGCTCCGATGCCGCGCCGGCCGAGGACAGCGAAGCTTCCGATGAGCAGATGGAAGACGGCGCGACCGAAGACGGCGGTGAAATCTCCGACGACGACATGAGCGAAGAAGGCGAGGAAGATTCGGAAACGCCGGGCGAAACCCGCCGTCCGAATACTCCCTTCGCCGATTTCAATGAGAAGGTCGACTACCACGTCTATACGGAGGAGTTCGACGAGACCACGACCGCACAGGAACTGTGCGACGTGGCCGAGCTCGAGCGCCTGCGCGCCTTCCTCGATAAGCAGCTCGCCCATCTGCAGGGCGCCGTCGGCCGGCTGGCAAACCGCCTGCAGCGTCGCCTGATGGCGCAGCAGAACCGCTCCTGGGACTTCGATCTGGAAGAGGGATATCTCGATCCGGCTCGACTGCCGCGCCTGATCATCGACCCGACGCAGGCGCTGTCCTTCAAGATGGAGCGGGATACGCAGTTCCGTGATACGGTCGTGACGCTGCTGATCGACAATTCCGGCTCTATGCGCGGACGGCCGATCACGGTTGCAGCTTCCTGCGCCGACATCCTGGCGCGCACACTGGAGCGCTGCGGCGTGAAGGTCGAGATTCTCGGCTTCACTACCAAGGCCTGGAAAGGCGGTCAGGCACGCGAGAAATGGCTTGCCGGCGGCAAGCCGCAGACGCCGGGCCGGTTGAACGATCTGCGCCACATCATCTACAAGTCCGCGGACGAGCCCTATCGACGGGCGCGCAGCAATCTTGGGCTGATGATGCGCGAAGGCTTGCTCAAGGAGAACATCGACGGCGAGGCGCTGATCTGGGCGCATAACCGCCTGCTCGGTCGCCGTGAGCAGCGCCGTATCCTGATGATGATCTCGGACGGTGCGCCGGTCGATGACTCGACGCTGTCGGTCAATCCGGGCAATTATCTGGAGCGGCATCTGCGTGCCGTGATCGACCAGATCGAGACGCGTTCGCCGGTGGAACTGCTGGCGATCGGTATCGGCCATGACGTGACGCGGTACTATCGCCGCGCCGTCACCATCGTTGATGCCGACGAGCTTGCCGGCGCCATGACGGAGCAGCTCGCCTCGCTGTTCGAAGACCAGACGAGCATGCCGCGCTCGCGCATGCGCCGCGCGAGCTGAGCCCGCTGCTGCACCTTTCGGCATCGGCCCTGCGGCCGGCGCCTTTTCCGCCCGGAGGCACTGCTTTCTCAGGCCGGCGAGCGCGCAGGGCGTGCGCCGCTTTCATGGTGGTCGCTTTGACAGGGCTGCTCGCCGGATGCAGCTCGGGCGACGATAATCAGGAAGACGGTGGTCCGGCAAATATCCGTGCCACCGCAATTTCCACTTTCAGGCCAGGCTCGAGTGAAACGAGATTCGGCTCGCTGGAATTCGTCGGCGGCCTCGAACTCAGCTCCGACAATGCGCTTCTCGGCGCCATCTCCGCCATTCGCTTTCGCCCTGATCAACTTCATTTCATTTCCGTGCTGGATACCGGCCATTGGCTGACCGGGGCCATCGAACGTGACGGAAATGGCCGGCTGAAGGGCATCGGCGACGCACGGATCGTGCCGATGATCGACCGCCATGGCGGCATCGATGCCGGCGAGGGCGGCATGGATTCGGAGGGACTGGCGCTGCGCGGCGATCATGTTCTCGTCAGTTATGAACAGTATCACCGCGTCGATGTCTATCCGGACCCCGGCTTCGAGATTTCGCTGCCGGATGGCACGATGCCGATCCCGATCCCGAGAGTCGAGTTGCGCGCCAACCGCAGCCTCGAGGCGTTGATGATTGCGCCGCAATCGAGCTTGCTTGCCGGGGGCGCCGTCATCGTCACCGAAGATAGCCTGGACGATCAGGGGAATATGTCTGCTGCCGTGCTGGATGGACCGCTACAGGGGCGCTTCACCGTCCGGCGCCATTGCGGCTTCGGTGTCAGCGACGGCGTCTTTCTGCCTGACGGGGATCTCTTGCTGCTGGAACGCCGTTTCGGACTGATGCACGGCCTTGGCGTGCGCATCCGCCGGATAGCCGGAGCGGACATCAAGCCTGGCGCGGTCGTGGACGGCAGGGTGATCTTCGAGGCTGGCCCCGGAGACCAGATCGACAATATGGAAGGCTTGGATGTCTTCCGCGCCGCCGATGGCGCGCTTCACCTCATCCTGGTCTCGGATGACAATCATTCGATCCTGCAGCGCAGCCTGATGCTCGAATTTCGCCTGAACGACGAGAGTGTCGTCAGCCAGAAATAGAAGCGATGCGGGCCGATCGATTACTCAGGCAGTCGGAGCCTGCGGCATCGGCTTCAGCATGTTCATCAGTGCGCCGTAAGGCAGCAGCATGACGAGGCCGACCGTCATCTTGACGGAGAAATCGCCGATCGCCCAGGAGATCCACCGCGGCGCCGCAGTGGAGAAGGCGCCGAGGATCGGCGCCCATTCGATCGCGAAGGGATCGTTCGGTCCGAAGAAGACGAAGAAGGGCGCGAAGGCGAAGGAGAAGAAGATCAGCGTATCCAGCATCGAACCGATGAGCGAGCCGAACAGCGGCGCGCGCCACCATGCCAGACGGCGAAGGCGGTTGAAGACCGAGATATCAAGCAGCTGGCCGGCGAGATAAGCCGAACCGGAAGCGATCGCGATGCGCGGCTGTGCCGTATAGAACGACAGCGCGACGCCGACGACGAAGCCGGCAAACACGACCTTGCGTGCAGCCTTGGGGCCAAATTGGCGGTTGGTCAGATCTGTGATGAGGAAGGCGACCGGATAGGTAAAGGCGCCCCAGGTGAGGATATCCGCGAGATTGATGCCGGCGAGCGTAGCCTGCAGCGGATACTGCACAAGAACGTTGGAGGCGACGACGACCAGCGTCATCAGCAGAACATAGATAAGGGTTTGGCGTGCCGTCAGCATTTTTTTATCCTGGGAGATGCCACCAGTTGGAACAGACCGGACATGGAAAAAGGCTTGTCCGGAGATTATCCGTGCAAGCCTCTTAGCCGGTATGAAATCGCGAAACGTTAGTGCTGCTTAGGCAGCAACGGCAGCTTCAGCGGACTTCTTGACGATCTGGCGACGCAGCAGGCGAGCGCGCATGCTGAGTTCGTTTTCGCTTGCCTTCAGGAGGAAAGCGTCCAGACCACCGCGATGCTCGACCGAACGGAGCGCTGCAGCGGAAACGCGCAGACGGTAGCGCTGGCCGAGAACGTCGGAGATCAGCGTGACCTGGCAGAGGTTCGGCAGGAACCGACGCTTGGTCTTGTTGTTGGCGTGGCTGACATTGTTGCCCACGAGGACGGCCTTGCCGGTCAATTCGCACATGCGGGACATGGTACACCTACTTTTGTTTTTCTAGGCCATCGAATAGTCATCCCGGGCAAAACCCGACACGCAATCCAACAGGCCGTAATTGGAAAGTTGCGGTTCTATAGTCAGAGAGGCCGGCCGCGTCAAGCCAAACCTTGTGTTTTCCCGCAATTCCGTCAAAAAGCTGCTGTTGTCTGACGCTCGCAGCAGGCGATATATCTTGCCTGATCCTCGTTGAAGGCCTTGCTCATGGTTCAAATTCGGAAGTGGCTTCTCATTTCAGCTATCGTTGCGTCGATGCCGTCGCTGGCATTGGCCGACGCGCTGCGCCATGAAACGCGCTATCGCGTCTCGCTGGCCGGCCTGCCGATCGCAAGAGCCGATTTCAAGACGGAGGTCACCGGTAAGCAATTCACGATCCGCGGCGATATCACCTCGGCCGGTCTTGCGGATCTCGTCACGTCCATCGATGCGAAGACCGATGTGACCGGCGTCGTCAACGACACCAAGCTGCAGGCGACGCACTACACGCTCTTCTACAAGAGCGGCAGAAAGGAGCGGACCTACGATGTCGCCTATACCAACGGCAATGTGACATCGAACACGATCACGCCCGAACCAAAGCGGTCGGATACCTGGGTCCCCGTTACGGAAAGCGACTTGAAGTCCGTGCTCGATCCGATATCGGGCATGATCTTTCCGATCACGCCCAGCCTCAATCTCTGCAGCCAGACGTTGGCTGTTTTCGATGGTGAAATGCGGATGGATCTGAAGCTGTCGCCGAAGGGATCGCATCCCTTCTCGACGGATGGCTTCAAGGGCAAGACCATCGCCTGCGGTGTGCGCTTCACCCCGAAGAGCGGCTACAAGAGCACGCGCAAGGACTATCTCTATCTCGCCAAGAGCGACAATATGGAGATCTGGTTCGCCAAGGCCGACACCATGAATGTCTATGCTCCGGTCTATGTCCGCATACCCACACAATATGGGACGGTGACGATTACGGCGGTGAAATACGGCAGCTAGACCGGGCGGCCGTTTCACAGAAACGCTTGACGATTTTCCCGGTTATTTCTACTCAATTTTCGGTAGAAGATTTTTTTGCATTTTTCATGGGGTTGCTTTAGCGGGCCGCAGACGTCCGCAGCAATAGGCTGGGGCAGGGATGAAATTTCGCGCGACGCTGACAGGCTTTTCAGCCATTCTGATGTGGTCGTTTCTGGCGCTTCTGACCGTTGCCTCCGGCAAGATGCCGCCCTTTCAGCTGCTTGCCGTCTGCTTTGCGATCGGCAGCATTCCGGGCATCGCCGTCCTTCTCTCGAAGCCGGAGCGGCTGCAACTGCTGCGCCAGCCTGCCAAGGTCTGGATCACGGGCATTGCGGGTTTGTTCGGCTATCATTTCCTCTATTTTACAGCACTGCGTCATGCGCCGGCGGTCGAGGCTGGTTTGATCGCCTATCTCTGGCCGCTGCTGATCGTCGTCGGCTCGGCGCTGCTGCCCGGCGAGCGGTTGCGCTGGTATCATATTCTCGGCGCTTTGATGGGCCTTTCGGGCACGGTTCTCATCGTCGGCCGTAACGGCTTCCATTTCGAAGGTGCTTACGCCGTCGGCTATGGCGCGGCCTTTCTCTGCGCCTTCACCTGGTCCGGCTATTCGCTGATCACGCGCCGTTTCGAGGCCGTGTCTACCGACGTGGTAACCCTGTTCTGCCTCGCGACAGCTGTCCTCTCCTTCTTTTGCCATCTTGCCCTGGAGGAGACAATCTGGCCGGAAAGCGCGGCCCAGTGGATGGCCGTGCTCGGATTGGGCCTCTTTCCGGTCGGGGCGGCCTTCTATGCCTGGGATTACGGTGTCAAGAACGGCGATATCCAGATCCTCGGCGCGGCAAGCTATGCCGCGCCGCTGCTGTCGACGCTGATCCTGACGCTGTTCGGTTTTGCCGAACCGAGCTGGGGCATTGCGCTTGCCTGCCTTCTTGTGACCGGTGGCGCGGTGCTTGCCGCGCACCGCATGATCCTGCGCCAGGATCGTGCTGAAGGGACGCAGGCCGAAGCGGCGGAATAGCTCCGCCGCAGTCGCTGCCAGTTCCTTCTATTGCTGCCGTATTGCACTCAGCGGAGTTCCTGGGCGAGTCCGATGAGGAGCCCTTCAGGCCCACGGATGTAGCAGAGCCGATATGCGTCTTCATATTGGACCACTTCGCCTACGAGCTGCGCGCCGCGCGTGCGGAGCCTCTCAAGCGTTTCGTCAAGGTCATCGACGGCGAACATGACGCGGAGGTATCCGAGAGCGTTGACCGGGGCGTTGCGGTGATCCGCGACGACAGGGGGCGCGAGGAAGCGGGAGAGCTCGAGCCGGCTATGACCGTCCGGTGTACGCATCATGGCGATCTCGACGCGCTGGTCGCCCAGCCCGGTGATGCGCCCGGCCCATTCTCCTTCGATCGTGGCCCGTCCTTCGAGCTCGAGACCAAGTTCGCGAAAGAAATCAATCGTCCCTTCTAGGTCTTCGACGACGATTCCGACATTGTCCATCCGCTTGAGTGCCATGCTTCCAATCTCCGGAGTGCCGTCTGGCCGTAAACTCGTGAAGCCGCTGGCCAAGCGAGGAGTCTACGGCCAGATCTGATTGCTATTTCTTGAAGACCTTTTCCAGGAAGGCAACGAGCGACGGCCGCCAGACATCCATCTCGTGCTGGAGGTCCGGATATTCGTGGTATTCGTGCTTGATCTTCTTCTCGTCCAGCGTCGCTTTCAGGCCGGCGACGTCCTTGCCGACGATCTGGTCCTTGCTTCCTACCGTCACCGTGAAGTTGTGCAGAGCCTTGTTGATCTTCTCCGGTTCGTTCAGCACTGTATCGACGGTCTTGTTCGGTACGGTCGTCGTGCTGACGCCGCTGAAGGTCGCGACCCAGCCGAACGTGTCCAGATGCGAGAGGCCGGATACGAGAGCTTGATAGCCGCCCTGTGACAGCCCGGCAACGGCGCGGCCGCTGGTTTCGTTTCGCACCCGATAATGCTTCTTCATATACGGAATAAGATCTTCGGTCAGCTCGCGATCGGCTGCCTCGGCATTCGCCGGATAGAAGTTTGCGCGGCGATCGGCGGCGGGGAAGTTTTCGGCGATCGCGTTCGGTACGTCGGTTTCCGTATCGGGGATGACGACGATCATCGGCTCGATCTTCTTTTCGGCAAGGAGATTGTCGAGGATCTGCGGAGCGCGGCCCTGGAGGACCCAGGACCCCACCGTATCGCCAAAGCCGTGATAGAGGTAGAGCACCGGCAGTGGTTTGGAGGAATCGGTGTAGCCGGGCGGCGTGTAGACATACATCTGCCGCTCCGAATCGAGCGCCTTGGAATGCAGGGTCACCAGCCGCAGGTCGCCATGCGGCACGTTGCGGGTGTCGAGTATGCTGCCGGGCACCAGGATCAGGCTGGTATTGACCTGCCGCTGCGGCTTGGGCGCGTTGGTGCCGGGGTCGATGCTGCGGAAGCCGTCGACGTTGAAGTAATATTCGTAGAGATCCGGCTTCAGCACCTCCGTCTTGGCGCTCCATGTGCCGTCGTCGCCACGCTGCATGGCGATGGGATCGCGCGAGCCCAAGGTGACGGAAACCGCCTTTGCCATCGGTGCGTAGAGCCGGAAGGCGATCGACCCGTCTTTCTCGACCGAGGTCACGAAGTTTTTCAGAGGCTTTTCGGGCGGCGGCGAAGCCGGTGCATCGAGGGCAAAGACAGGGGCACTCATGACGCAGCCTGCCGCGACGAGCAAAGGAAACAACAAACGCACGAAAAAACCTCCTCCAGATGAATCAATTTTCACTTTCCCCGTGTAAAGCTGACACAGCGCATCACTTTTTCAAGGCTATCGCTGCGCGCCGTCCGGCCGCATTCCGCGTGATGTCAATGAAAGGTAAAAAGGTCTCAGTCCGACGCCGGCTTCCAATCCGGCGGCGCCATCTCGAAGCTCGAAAATTCGAAGCCGGGCGCGACAGTACAGCCGACGAGCGTGAATGCGCCAAGGCTTTCGGCAGATTGCCACCAGTTGGCCGGGATAATGGCCTGCGGGCGCTCGCCCTTTGCCAGATCGATGCCGAGTACGAGCTTTTCGCTGGCCTTGCCGTCGGCCGAGCGATGCAAAGCGAGAGGCGCGCCGGCATAATAGTGCCAGACCTCGGCGGCATCGTGCACCCGGTGCCAATGCGAGCGTTCGCCCGCTTCCAGCAGATAATAGATCGCCGTGGAATGACCGCGCGCGCCGCCGTTCTCGTCGCGAAAGGTCTGCACATACCAGCCGCCTTCCGGATGCCGCTGCATGGAAAGCGTTTCGATGATCTCTTTTGCCTGCATCAGAAATTGTCCTTGCGCTTGCGGATCTCGGCGAAGACTTCTTCGTTGCTGCGGCTTTCCATCAGCAGGTTGCGGCGGATCGCAGGATCGGCGGCGCGCAGGAACGGATTGGTTTCCTTTTCCAGCGCCAGTGTCGTCGGAATGGTGAACTTGCCTTGCGCCCGCAACGCTTCGATATCTGCGGCGCGCGCCTTCAGCCGCTCGTTGCCGGGATCGATGGTCAATGCGAAGCGGGCGTTGGAGAGTGTATATTCGTGGCCGAAATAAACGGCCGTTTCGTCCGGCAGGGCGGCGAGCTTCTGCAGGGAGGTCCACATATCCGCCGCCGGCCGTTCGAACAGGCGGCCGCATCCGAGCGCAAACAGCGTGTCAGCGGCAAAGAGCAGCTTGTCGTCGGCGAAGTGGTAGCAGACATGGCCGGCGGTATGGCCGGGCGTTTCGATGACATTGACCGTATGGCCGGCAAATTCGAACGTGTCGCCGTCGCTGACCGCGCGATCGAGGCCGGGAATGGCGACGGCCTCGTTGATCGGACCGACGATCTCGCAGCCGAACTGCTCCTTGAGCGCCAGATTGCCCTCGACATGATCGGTATGGTGATGTGTGGTCAAGATGTGGCTGATGGTCCAGCCGCGACGATCGGCTGCCTTCAGGACCGCCTCCGCCTCCGGAGCGTCGATCGATGCCGTCAGTCCGGTTTCGGGATCATGGACCAAGACGCCGTAATTGTCGGAACGGCAGATAAAAATCTCTAATTCCAATGGTTTCATGGTCGAAATCGTCCTCGTCTTTTCCGTGAGTAGAGAATGTAAGACGTTCGGCCTTGAAGTCCAACGCTCGGCTGATAACATTTGTTTCGATGCATACCGATATCGTCGATCTCCGCCAGTTTTATCATTCCGAGCTCGGTCGCTTGGCGGAGCAGTCGATCGCCATGGCGCTTTCCTCTATCTGGGCGCGCATGCCGGAGGAGCGGCTCGTCGGTCTCGGCTATGCCGTTCCCTATCTCGACCGCTTTCGCGCCGATACGGAGCGTACTTTCGCCTTCATGCCGGCGGGGCAGGGTGCGGTGAACTGGCCTATGGGTTCCGCATCGTCGACGGCCCTGATCTTTGATGAAGAGCTGCCATTGCCCGACAGTTCGATCGACCGCGTGCTGATGGTGCATTCGCTGGAATTTGCCGAAAGCCCGCGCGAGACGCTGAAGGAGCTTTGGCGTGTTCTGGCACCTGGCGGCCGGCTGGTCATTGTCGTGCCGAACCGTACCGGCGTGTGGGCGCGCATGGAGCATACGCCGTTCGGCTCCGGCCGCCCCTATTCGCGGGGCCAGCTCACTTCGCTGCTGCGCGAAACCAATTTCACGCCGGGCGCGAGCGCGGAGGCGCTGTTCTTTCCTCCTTCCAAGCTGCGGACCGTCCTGCGGCTGCGCCGCGCCTTCGAACGGATCGGCCGCACTCTTTGGCCCGCCTTTTCCGGCGTCATCATCGTCGAGGCGCAGAAGCGGCTTTATCAGGGGCTGCCGGTTGCGGTTCGCGCCTCGCGCCGTGTCTTCGTGCCGGTGCTGGCGCCGCGCGGCATACCGACGACACGTGATGGCGCGTGACGCTTTCGCCGCAGCGTCACACTCGACAAATTTGTCAATCCGCATTAATGCGACGGGGTGTCATAAGCCGGAATTTTCCGGTCCTTCCCAAGGTCGATCCCATGAGCATGGAAATGAGCAAGCCCGTCCCGCGTTCCGGCATTCTCGATATCGCTGCCTATGTGCCGGGCAAGGAGCATGCGCCGGGCGTTGCGCGCGTGTTCAAGCTTTCCTCGAATGAGACGCCGCTTGGCGCCAGCCCGAAGGCCATCGAAGCTTTCCGCGGCGCTGCCGGGCATCTGGAGCGCTATCCGGACGGGCAGGCCAAGGAATTGCGCCAGGCGATCGCCGATGTCCACGGGCTGAATGTGGCCAATATTCTTTGCGGCAATGGCTCTGACGAATTGCTCGGCCTGCTCTGCCACACCTATCTCGGCACCGGTGACGAAGGCATCATTACCGAGCACGGCTTCCTGGTCTACAAGATCCAGATCATGGCGGCCGGCGCGACGCCCGTGACGGTCAAGGAAAAGGATTGCACCGTCGATATCGACGCGATCCTCGCGGCGGTCACGGAGAAGACCAAAATGGTCTTCATTGCCAACCCCGCCAATCCCACAGGAACTTATGTTCCAGTCAGTGAGATCCGCCGCCTGCAGGCGGGCCTGCCGAAGCACGTCATCCTCGTGCTCGATGCCGCCTATGCCGAATATGTCCGCCGCAACGACTATGAGGCAGGCCTTGAACTCGTTTCGGCAAACCAGAACGTCGTCATGACCCGCACCTTCTCCAAGGTTTATGGCCTTGCGGCGCTTCGCATCGGCTGGATGTATGCCCCGGTCGATATCGTCGATGCGATCAACCGCGTGCGTGCCCCGTTCAACATGAACACGGCTGCCATCGCCGCCGGAGCGGCTGCCATTCGCGACCAGGCCTTCACCGAAACGGCCGTTGCGTATAACACGCTCTGGATCGGGAAGGTGACGGCCGCGCTCGAGGCCCTCGACCTCAAGGTGACGCCGTCGGTTGCGAATTTCGTCCTGATCCATTTCCCGGACAGCGACGGCAAGCGTGCCGCGGAGGCCGATGATTTCCTGACGAGCCGCGGCTATATCCTGCGCGCCGTGCGTGCCTATGGCTTCCCGAATTCGCTGCGTCTGAGCATCGGCACCGAAGAGGCCAATCTCGGCGTGATCGCCGCTCTGACCGAATTTATGGGGCGCAAGGCATGAGCAACATCCAGTTCGACCGCATCGCGCTGATCGGCATCGGCCTGATCGGCTCCTCCATCGCCCACGATATCAAGCGCCTCGGCCTTGCCAAGGAAGTGGTGATCTCGACGCGCAGTGCCGAGACGCTGAAACGTGCCGAAGAGCTGAAGCTCGGTGACCGTTATACGCCGTCTTCAGCCGAAGCAGTGAAAGGCGCCGATCTCGTCATCGTTTCCGTGCCTGTGGGAGCCTCGGAGAGCGTCGCCAAGGAAATCGCCGCGCATCTGAAGCCGGGCGCCATCGTCACCGATGTCGGCTCGACCAAGGCGTCGGTCATCGCGCAGATGCAGCCGCATATGCCGCCCAACGTGCATTTCATCCCAGGCCATCCGCTGGCAGGTACGGAGAAATCCGGCCCGGATGCTGGTTTTCCGGGGCTGTTCAAGGGACGCTGGTGCATTTTCACGCCCGTTCCGGGCACCGACGAGGCCGCGATCAAGACGCTTCGCGGCTTCTGGGAGACCTTGGGCTCCCGTGTCGACGAAATGGACCCGGAGCATCACGACAAGGTGCTGGCGATCGTCTCGCATCTGCCGCATCTGATCGCCTACAACATCGTCGGCACCGCCGACGATCTGGAAACGGTGACCGAGTCGGAAGTCATCAAATATTCGGCCTCCGGTTTCCGCGACTTCACCCGCCTTGCCGCGTCCGATCCGACTATGTGGCGCGATGTCTGCCTGCATAACCGCGATGCCATTCTGGAAATGCTGTCGCGCTTCTCGGAGGATCTGGCATCGCTGCAGCGTGCCATCCGCTGGGGTGACGGGGACAAGATTTTCGACCTTTTCACCCGTACGCGCGCCATCCGCCGCTCGATCGTCGAAGCCGGCCAGGATGTCGACGTGCCCGACTTCGGCCGTCACGCGCTGGATGTGAAGGAATAGCCGCCTTTCTGCCTTCTCCCCTCGGGGAGAAGGTGCCTGAAAGGGCGGATGAGGGGTGTTTGTGACGCGGCTGTGGCGAAGGTTTCAGGCTCTCAGATCGGCGGGATCTTGCCGAGCGGGATGAAGCCGCTCAGCGAGAGGCGGCCGCGATCGGCGGTCAGCGGAACGGAGACCTTGTCGCCGCCATTGGCAAGCGCCTTCAGCATCTTGGTGGCTGTATTGATGATGCTCTTGGCGGCGGGAAGCGTGGCGGTCAGGCTATCGCCCCAAGGCCCGATTTGGTTGATTTCCAGCTTGAACTGGCCGGACAGAAAACCCTGATCGTCGAAATTGAAGGGGCCGGAAAGCGTCATGATGCGGCCGTCGCCAATATCGATGACGGCTTGATGCAGCACGCCCGCGGCGCCGCGAAGCCCTTCGCGGTCGCTGCCGTCGAGCAGACCTGCCTTGCCTGACAGCGTCACGTTGGCGCTGGTCGAAGCGGTCGGTAGGGTCTGCGGAAAATCCTTGATCACGGCATTGGCGTTTTCGACGCCGATGGCGAAATCGAGATCGCTGCCGTTCTGGCTGGCATGCATCTCCGTATGGGCAGCGGTGACATCGACGCTTTGGCCGGTGACGGAGGAGGCGATGCCGGCTTTCAGCCCTTCGATGACAGTCTGGGTCTGCGCGACGCCGCGGCCCTTGGCAACGAGGCTCGATTGCAGGTCGGCCCATTCGGCCGATACGGTCAGGCCCTCGGTCGTCTGCAATTTGGCGGGAGATTTCAGGCTCCAGCTCACATGGTTGGGCTGGAAGACCGGTGCGGAAGCGCTGAGCCCGTCGAAATTGGTGGAGACACCCCGCGTCTGGTTGTCGACTGTCACGGTGTCACAGGTCAGGCCGATGGAGAAGGGAAAGCCGTTGAAGGCCATGTTCCCGCATTTGCCGGCAATGCCGGCGCTGTTCTGCTGGCCGAGCGCTTTCAGGACGCTGGTCCTGACGAAACTGGTCGCGTAGTACCATCCGCCGGTGTACAAACCCGCCAGGACCACTATCAGCCCAAGAAGAATGAGCCACGGACGTTTGCCTCGACCGGTCGTTACGCTCTGGCTTGACGCTGCCATGTTGTTCTCCAATGGTTGGACTGAAGCTTCACAGTGATTTGGCGTTGGATATGGACGAATTTTGGGTGTTTGGCTACGGATCGCTTATGTGGAATCCGGGCTTCGGTCATGACGAAAGGGCCGAGGCCCTGATTTTCGGCTATCGCCGCTCGCTTTGCGTCCGTTCCTGGGTTCATCGCGGCACGGAGGAGAACCCCGGCCTGGTTCTTGGCCTCGATCGCGGCGGTTCCTGCCGCGGCATGGCCTTTCGCGTTGCGGCTCCCATCTGGGAGGAGGTGCTGGCCTATTTGCGCGAGCGCGAACTCGTCACCAATGTCTACCTCGAAAAGACACTCCCCATCCGTCTGGCCGACGGAAGGCGCGTGACCGCAGTCGCCTATGTC
>NZ_JAUQTZ010000146.1:0-15533 GCF_059803845.1 Rhizobium sp. UFLA01-1127
TTCTGATCCTGGTCGCGATTTTCGTCGCCTTCTTCAAGTTTCCGCCGATCCTCGACTATCCCAACCATTATGCGCGCATGTGGCTGCTCGCCGGCGGCATCAACGTGCCGCCGTTCAATCAGATCTATGCGGTCGACTGGAACAGGACCTTCACCAATGTCGGCATCGATCTCGCCGCCTATTGGCTCGGGCCGTTGATCGGCGTTTCGCTGCTGGCACGCGGCCTTCTTTTCCTGGCGATCGTTCTGCCGCCTCTCGGGGCGATCGCGTTGCACAGGCGCCTGCATGGCGGCGGCTATTACTGGCAGATCGGCATATTGTATTTCGCCTGGTGCGCGACGTTGATCGGCGGCTTCATCAACTTTCAGATCGGGCTCGGCATGGCGCTGTTTTTTGCGGCGGCCGACCATGCTCTGCAGCCCCGCCATCCGGCCGTGTTGTTCGGATGGCGCCTGCTGGCCGGTCTGCTGCTCACCGTCATGCACCTCTTTTCGCTCGGCTTCTATATGGCGCTCGTCTGCGGGCTTGAATTTTCGCCGACGATGGCAGCCTTGAAATCGCCCCGGGATTTCCTGCGCCTTTGCGGCAGGCTCGTGGTGTCGATGCTGGCCTGCGCCCTGCCGGCGATCTGCCTTTTTCTCTACCAGCCGGTCTTGCCCGATGGCGGCGGCAGTCTGGATGCATCCTGGAATGATTCAGTCGTTCTGATCCTGGCAAACCTCATGTCGGCGCTGTGGAGCTATGGGCTGCTGGCCGATGCACTGCTTCTGATCCCGCTCATCTTCCTCTGCATCTATGCAGTGTACGCACGCAATATCGGCCTGCATGCCGGCATGGTGGTTACGGCCGCGGGCCTGTTGTTTCTATCCTGTGTCGTGCCGCGTCATATGCTTGGCACGGGCTGGATCAGTTGGCGCTTTCCCATCATGATGGCGCTAGCGGCTATGGTGACGATCTGCCCCTTGCCGCGCTTGCCACGCCGCGAGGCGTTTCTCGTTCTCGCCATGCGTTCGGCGGTCGTTTTGGGCAGAACTGCGTGGATCGGTTTCAATTGGTGGCAGGGAGAGGCCGATGCGGCCGACGTCAGCACCGTTCTCGCGGCTGTGCCCGAAGGCGCGGCAATCCTGCCGGTCATGCGGCAGCAGGACGAGCATGGTTTTGCGGATCATCGCCACTTCGCCTGGAACCAGGATACGTTTCGGCATCTGCCGGCGCTTGCCGTCCCCAACGCTCATTCCTTCGTGCCGACGATCTTTACCGCCAAAGGCAAGCAGCCGCTGACCGTATTGCCGCCCTGGAGCAGCATCGCCGTGCCGGAGGGCAATCTGTTTTCCATAAGCCTGCTGGATTGCCCGGACGAGATCAGGGCCGTCGGTGGCATTGCGCCTTATCTCAAGGATTGGCGTCGTCGCTTCGATTTCGTTCTGCTCGTCGACGCAGATGCCGAGGATCGTTATGGCGGTGCGGTTCCGCAAGGCGTGAAGCTTGCCGCCGAGACACCGTTTGCCAAGCTCTATGCCATCGACAAGGTCTTCCTCCCGGCTGCTGATACGCTCAAGCCGAAAAGCTGCGCTGAGCTTGCCGCCGCAAACCGCTGAGGCCTGCAAACAAAAACAGGCAGCCTTCGCAGGCCGCCCGCTGATATTGTCTCGCGGTGAAGCTCTTGGCCTCAGTCCGCTTGCTCGGCTTTTGCAGTCTTTTCCGGCGGCGCCAGAAGCTCGGCGCAGTAGGACGGTCCGCCGACACCTGGCTGGTCGCCGAGGATTTTGACGGAGCGGATTTCGTAGCTCTGGTTGGTGACGATGTCGGCCTTGCAGCTGAGGGAGCGTTTGCCCGTCTTCTTGCCGTCCTTGGTCTTGATCGTTACGTTCTTGTAGCCGCCACGCCAGGTGTAAACGCGATTGCCGCCTTCGTCGCGGTCGGAGAGCGGCGGGCCGTAAGCCGCGAAGAAGCGGCCTGCGGACTGGCCCTGCCAGCGGTCCTGAACGGGGTTCTTCGCAAGCAGCGGGAGAGCTGCGGTCGTTGTGGTCGTCGTGGTGCTGCAACCGGCCAGCGCCAGCAACAGTCCAGCCGCGGTGATCATGCGGATATTCATCGTGTCGTCCTTGAGCTTCTGTCTCGCATAAGGTTGCGGAAAAGCCGCGCTGTCCCACGACATTTCCACCTGTCCCGTCTAGGGCTTTAGCGCCAAAGCCGGCAAAAGAAAATTCCCATCCGCGTGTACAAGCGGGATTTTACCTGATCTGTTGCGTCTTTTGCACGCCGGCACTTTCGGCCCTCGTTCCCTGCCGATTTTCTAGGCAGATACGGCTGTAATTTTTTCGTCAAAAATCAAAAGGTTTTTTGAGATTGGTGCTTGTGCATCAAAAATGGCTGGTCTATAGAAGCGCCGCTGGTCACGGAGTGTAGCGCAGTCTGGTAGCGCACCACGTTCGGGACGTGGGGGTCGAGTGTTCGAATCACTCCACTCCGACCAGCTTAAAACACTGATCTTGTTCCCGAAAAGCTCTTCCCCGAAATATCGTTTCGCACTTGGTCCGGCGTTCGGGCCACCTTGATCGATGCGCGGTCGCCGCGTTGCATGGCCGTTCGCGGCTTAAGAATCGGCTCGTCCAAGATCCCGTTCAGAGGCTGTAGGGCTGGCTTGAAGCCTGAATACATATCTCCGCCCACGCTACAGGTTGCCATCAGGCCTGCTTTTACAAAACCGGCTCTTTTTGTCGCTCGAAGCACCATATACAAAGACGAGTGGCGTGCGTCCGACTCATGGAAGAGTTCGGTGGGCTGCTGCCGAGGCGGAGTGACGGAATGAACCTTGTTGACGGAGAGACCCGGGCGGTCGGGGTTAAGTTTACTGGCGCCGAGGGGCGTCGCATTGCCCGGTCGGGTGCTGCTGGGCGGAGAATGGGGATCACCACGGGCTTTGGCGTTCTGGCGCTGAGCGCGGCGTTCCTTCTGAGTTCCGGCACCCATGCGCTGCGTGCCGCCGATTGCGGCAGTGTTGCCGCGCCCGGCCTTGATTGGAGCGGATGCAGCAAGACCAACATCATGCTGCAGACCAGCGATCTGCATGGCGCCAATCTTGCCGGTGCGCATTTCGACAGCACCGATCTCAGCGACACCAATCTGACCTCCGCCAATCTCGAGAAGGCGACGCTGGTGCGTGCCTGGCTGAAAAATGCCAAGGCCGATGGCGCGAATTTTGCCAAGATCGAAGCCTATCGCTCCGATTTCAGCAGCGCCTCCGCCAACGGCGCTTCCTTTGCCAATGCCGAATTGCAGCGGGCCGAATTCGCCGGAGCGCAGCTCAAGAATGCCGATTTTCAGAAGGCGGAGCTTGGCCGCGCCGATTTCGACAAGGCCGTGCTGACGGGTGCGAATTTCTCCTTTGCCAATCTGTCGCGTGCGACGCTGAACGGCGCTGTCATGGACGGCACGACCTCCTTTAGCGGCGCTTTCATGTATCTGGCGCGCATCGAAGGCCTCGATCTGTCGAAGGCAAGCGGCCTGCAGCAGGCGCAGATCAACCTGGCTTGCGGAGACAACACGACCATATTGCCGTCCTGGCTGAAGGCGCCGTCGGGTTGGCCGTGCCCTCCGGATGACAAGGACTGATTTTCTTCGAAACAAATCTTCGAAAGACCATGTTCATAGAAAAAGCGATCCGGCACGATAGCAAGCCGGAATTCTACCGTGAGCTTGCGGATCAGCTTAAAGGCCTGCTGGAAGGCGAGCACGATCCGATCGCCAACGCACCAATACGTCTGCGCTGATCTTTCAGATGCTGCCGGATCTCAACTGGGCGGGTTTCTATTTCCGGCAGGAGAACGAGCTTGTGCACGCCTTTCCCGGGCATATCGCCTGTGATGCGGCCTCGCGGTCGGAGCTTGTCGTGCCGCTCTTCCGGGATGGAAGCGTTTTCGGCGTGATCGATCTCGACAGTCCGCTTCCCGGCCGCTTCGATAGGGACGATCAGGCTGGCATCGAGACGCTTGCTGCAATTTATGCCGCATCGAGCGGAGTGGGTGGGTAAGACACGGACGGGGGGAGGCCGGGCGTCACGCACGCGTGATCAATATGGCAAATCGATCGCGTGATGCCTATATTGGCCTTGCAAACACTCCCTCAGCGCTGATCGAGCCTTATCCGGCCTTCTCGCGTCCCCAAAAAGGATCCGGCCAAGCTCGGAATGTGTGCCGAGGAGCAAGGAGAACAATAATGGGCAAGTACAGCAAGACAGCAGAGGCCATAGCCAAGCTTACCCCCGAGCAGTACCGCGTGACGCAGCAGAGCGGCACGGAACGTCCCGGCTCCGGCGAATATCTCTACAACAAGCAGTCGGGCATCTATGTCGATGTCGTCTCGGGCGAGCCGCTTTTTGCCTCCGCCGACAAGTTCGATTCAGGATGCGGCTGGCCGAGCTTCACCAAGCCGATCGAGCCCGCCAATGTCAGCGAACTGACCGATCTGTCGCACGGCATGCTGCGCGTCGAAGTGCGCTCGGCAAACGGCGACAGTCATCTGGGTCACGTTTTCCCGGATGGGCCGACCGATCGCGGCGGCCTGCGTTATTGCATCAATTCCGCCTCCCTCCGCTTCGTGCCGCGTGACCGCATGGAGGCCGAGGGCTATGGCGCCTATATCGATCAAGTGGAGGATGTAAGATGACAATAGAACGTGCAGTTCTCGCCGGCGGTTGCTTCTGGGGCATGCAGGATCTCATCCGCCGCTACAAGGGCGTCATCTCGACGCGCGTCGGTTATACGGGCGGCGATCTCCGCAACGCCACCTATCGCAATCATGGCACCCATGCCGAGGCGATCGAGATCATTTTCGATCCGCAGAAGATCAGCTATCGCGACCTGCTGGAATTCTTCTTCCAGATCCACGATCCGTCCACGCTTAATCGCCAGGGCAACGATGTGGGTTTAAGCTACCGCTCGGCTATCTTCTATACCAGCGAAGATCAGAAGCGGATCGCTCTGGATACCATCGACGATGTCGATGCCTCGGGCCTGTGGCCCGGCAAGGTTGTCACCGAAGTAGCCCCCGCGGGCGATTTCTGGGAGGCCGAGCCGGAGCACCAGGATTATCTGGAGCGCTATCCGAACGGCTATACGTGCCATTTCGCCCGGCCCGGCTGGAAGCTGCCGCGCCGGCAGGCGGACGCAGCACAGCGCGCAGCCTCCTGATGGAGAGATCGGCCGGCATTGGCCGGCTGAAGCCCTTTCTTGGCACATGGGAGGTGAGGCGGCGGATCATCGATCGCGTCAACCGCTCCCTGGTCACGTTCGAAGGGCAGGCGTTCGTAACGCCTGTCCAGTTCGAGGAGCGTGGCGACACGCGAAGCAATTGTGCAACGCTCAGAAGCAGCCGCACCTATCGGCTCGATGACGCGGATGACGACCTTGTCGTGCGTTTCCCCGATCTCTCGGAATTCATCCGCATCGGCGAGGCGGCGTCGCAGCGTGTCGTCCATCATTGCGGCCCCGATCTCTATCGGGGCCGTCTGTTCTTCCGCACGTCCGATGCCTGGGCGGAGATGTGGCATGTGCGCGGACCCAGGAAGCACTATCTGAGCCTCGCGCACTATCGGCGTATCTGATCCGAGCCCATCCACCCTACGAATGGAAGACAGTTTCAGCGCACGAGCCGTCGCCGTGCCTGGGCGGCCTTTGCCAGGCCTTCCAGTGTGCGCACGGAGGTCGGCCAGTCGATGCAGCCGTCCGTGATGCTCTGGCCATAGACCAGCTGCTTGCCGGGCACGAGATCCTGGCGGCCGGCAACGAGATTGCTCTCCATCATCATCCCCTTGATCCGCCGGTCGCCGGCGGCGACCTGCCCTGCGACCGACGTGACGACGAGCGGCTGATTTTCCGGATTCTTGCTGCTGTTGGCATGGCTGGCATCGATGATGATCCGCGGCTCGAGCCCGGCCTTGAGCGACTGTTCCGCCGTCGCCTCGACGCTTGCGGCATCGTAATTGGGCTCTCTGCCGCCGCGCAGGATGATGTGGCAGTCCTCATTGCCGCGGGTCGAGGCGATCGCTGCAAGGCCCTCCTTCGTCACGGCCGGGAAGTGATGCGGCTGCGATGCCGCAACGATCGCGTCGAGCGCGATGCGCACGTCGCCATTCGTGCCGTTCTTGAAGCCGACGGGGCAGGAGAGGCCCGATGCCAGCTGTCGGTGGACCTGGCTCTCGGTCGTCCTTGCGCCGATCGCGCCCCAGCTCACCAGATCCGAAATATATTGCGGCGTGATCGTATCGAGATATTCGCAGCCCGCCGGCAGGCCGATCTCGTTGACGTCCCACAGCAGCTTGCGGGCGATACGCAGGCCTTCCTCGATGCGGTAGCTGCCGTCGAGATGCGGATCGTTGATCAGGCCCTTCCAGCCGACGGTGGTACGCGGCTTTTCGAAATAGACGCGCATGATGATTTCGAGATCGTCGGCAAAGCGGTCCCGCTGCTCCTTGAGCAGTGCCGCATATTCGTGCGCGGCGGCCGGATCGTGGATGGAGCAGGGGCCGATAACGACGATCAGCCGGTCGTCTTCGCTGCGCAGGATGTTGTGGACAGCATTGCGGGCGCCGGTAACGGTCGCCGTCACGGCCTCGTCGCGGGGGATTTCATCTATGATCCGAGAGGGCGGCGTCAGCGCCGTGATCTCGACAATGCGCAGGTCATCAGTGGAATTCAACACGGTATCGGTTCCTTCAAGGGGTCATACCGTGGCGACAAAAAAGCCGCCAGGTAGACTAGCGGCTGTTCGGGTCTTTGCTGTCGTGTCTCTTCTAACTACGCACAGGCCCGCCTCCGCTGAGAGCAGCGGTACGAATAAAATCGCGAGGCGTATGCATAGATGTTCGACATAAGCTGTCTCTACGATAAAAAATGCCCGATGTCGATGAGGCACACGAGAAATGGAGAGTTCACTGCGCGATCGTTGTCCAGTTGCGGCAATTTGCCCGATCCTTGCGCGGCGCGGCAGGCTTCTCGCTGCAATGCGGCCATCAGGCCGGTGGGCGAATAAACTAACCCCTGCCTCGGAAGAGCCGGCCCGACTCCGCTGGAAGTCAGGCCGGTCTCCATCCGATCAGGGGTCAAGTCAGATCAGATCTCGTAAACGAGGTATTAGAAGCTGCGCTGGAAGCGGAGAACGCCAGCCCACTGGTCCTGGTTGATGGAGTCCCAGTTGGTGTAGGAAACTTCCGGCTGAACCAGGAGGTTCTTGACCGGGTTCCAGCGGACGTTTGCGGTCGCTGCGAAGATCTTCGAGTCGGTGTAGGCAACCTGTGCGTTCGCCTGCAGCTTCTCGTTGATCGGAACGGTGACGCCGCCCCAAACAGCCCAATCGCCCCAGCCAATACCCTTTGCCGGACCGGCGCCGTTCGCGCTTGCATACTTGTTCAGCTTGTCGCCGTCGGTGTTCCAGCCGCCCATGACGAAGGCTTTGAAGACGCCAAAGTCTGCATCGACGCGAGCCTTGATAGCGCCTTCTTCGACGATCGAGTCGTAACCGCCGACGATCTTGAAGCCGAAATTGCCAGCCTTGTAACCGGCACCGGCAACGACGTCCGGAGCGTAGTGGTTGGAGCTGTCTTCGCCGTTGACACCCGTAGCACCGGAACCGGAATTGCTGTCTTCGAGCGAGACGACAGCGGTGAAGCCGTTGCCGGCATCGTAGTTGTAGGTGATCTGGTTCAGTTCGTAGGGGCCGTCATAGACCACGTCGTCGTTGATGACGTTGCCGGCATAACCCATGTACAGGTTGTACTGAGAATCGAGCTTACCAATCGTGAATCCACCGAGGCTGATGTTGGCCCAGAGCAGCTTCGTGGTGGTCGAGCCGCCATCCTGCCAGTCGAAACGGTAAACGGTGTTGGTCTTGAGCGGACCGTATTCGGTGTCGCTTGCGGTGTCGATGCTCAGCTGAGCGCGGGTGTGCCACAGCGTGCCGTTATGGGTATTCGGATTATAGGCATCGTACCACTTGCCTTCGGTACGAACCATGCCGCCGATCTTGAGGCAGGTTTCGGTGCCCGGGATGAAGAAATAACCGGCGCCATATGCGTCGCAAATGCGGACGTATTCGAGCGGTTCCGGCTGAGCGGCAACGATGGCATCAGCTGCCTGAGCGCCGGAAACTACTGCGAGAGCAGCAGCGGAGCCGAGAAGAAGGCTCTTGATATTCATAAAAACTCCAATCCAATATAGATTGGGCATAGGCTATCGCGCCGAAAAATCGACGTGCCTCAACCCTATCCCTGTTTAAAAAACCCGACTCGGGAGAAACGGGCCCCACCCGCTTCTGGCCTTCATTAAAAACGAATTCCTGCAAAGTTATATGATATATTTTTCTTGAAATGACTTTTCCGTGATTTTTAAATTCAAGTTGCACGAATGCAACATGTGCAGACTTAAATAGTAAGTACTGCGTAATATTGGCTGCGCAATAGTCATTTTGTGGTATGATGTATGCTATTTTTTTATTCGAATATTTTTGAATAATACTTTAATGGGTGTTTCATGCCGGAAAAAGCCGTTCGATCCCGTTCAAGCAACGATCGGCGTACCCCCGCGATACCAGAAGGCCTCTATTGCAGAGCGAGCGGCAATTTATGATCTGATCAGTATGACACCGACCGCTTGGAGGCCGAACCGATGAGCTTCCTCAGCGCCGAGCCGATCATGATGCCCCAAAGGCCGCTGGTCATGCCGACGATGATATCGAACGTCGAGCCGTAATTGCCGTTTGCCAGGAAATGCGAGACGGAAAGCGCAAGCACGCTGCCGATCATCAGCAGGCAGGTGAAGGAGGGCGATTGCGGATAAGCGAGCCGGGCCAGCATGCCCGCCAAGCAGAGTGCGCCGGCGCGGAATATGTCGAAGGGATTGCCCAGGGCGGCCTGCCAATTGAGATGGGCAAACGTCACGCCAATGAGCGCCGCCAGATAGGTCCAGGCAATAATCTTCAAAAACCGGTCTGATATCATGGGGATATGATATAGCAGCGGCGTGTCGAAACACCAGCCTGACGCCGCTGCCAAGACTCTGTGCGCGCCGATTCAGTGCGCACATTTTGTGTGGTTGCGAAACATTCTGTTGCGTCGCAGTGAGAATTTCAGCCGTTTTTCGCCTTCGATTTGCCGTCTGGCCATGACGTGACGGATGGCAGCCAAAACAGTCCGCGCATGTCGCGCAAAATTGTGCCTGGTTTTGCGATGACGACATGCGAAAAGTTCAAGGAACGAATCTGGGAGACGCGGCGCGTCCAGAGCGTTTCCGCTTTTCTTCGAAGCAAAAACGCTCTGCCCTTTTGTTTCCATGCAATTCCAGACGGAAACGGCCATACGCTTTTCTTGGAATTTTAGGCTTCCGATGTGCGAAGCCTCTCTTCCTTCTCCCGCAACGGCTCCAGATCCTCATCCGCAGCACTCCGTGACGATGCCCGACCGAGGAAGGAAAAGACGACGACAGCGGTCGTGGCGGTAATGGCGGTCAGCAGCCACAACAGCGTGCCGAAAGCGCTGCCGTAGCTCTGCAGGAGCGCATCGTGGCCGATTGCCGGGACGATCGAGGCCGCCGCTGCGAGATTGCCGGTGACGAGCTGTTGCGCAGTTGCCGCGGCGTATTCCCCCGCCGGCGCTCCAAGGTTCGACTGGATGAAGGCGGAGAGAATGGCGCTGACGACGGCAAGTGCTACGCCTTCGCCGGCGACGCGGGTGGTGCTGAAGATGCCGGTCGCCATGCCGGCCCGTTCCTTCGGAACGACGCTGACGGCAAGCCCGTCCATCAGCCCCCAGGGCAGGCTGATGCCGACGCCGATCGTCAGCAGCGGGCCGATGAGCGCAGATGGCGTCGAACCGGCAGTAAAGTGGCTGAGCCAGAAAAGGCCGGCCGCCGAAATGACGAGGCCGGTGCCGCAGATCGTTGCGGGGCCGAACCACCGGGTGAGAAGACCGGCAGCGATCGGCAGAATGAGCAGCGGCGCCGAAAGCGCGACCATCATCCGCCCGGCCGCAACTTCGCTCATGCCTTCGATGCCGACGAAGCGCACCGGCAGCAGGATCAAAAGCACGACGAAGGCATAGGCCGGTGCGGCCGCCAGAAGCTGTACGCCGACGAAGCGCGGATAGCGAAACAGGCTGAGATCGAGCATGGGCCGCTTCACGATGCGCTCGATGATGCCGAAGGCGAGAAAGAGCAATGCAGCGCCGGCCAGCAAGGCAAGGACGAGCGGATCGCTCCAGCCGGTTTCCGGCGCGCGCAGGACGCCATAGGTGAACAATGTCAGGGCGAGCGTGAAGCTCAGCGCGCCGGGCCAATCCAGTCCCGTGGCATCAGGATCGCGGGACTCGCGCAGGAAGCAGGCGCCGAGGCCGAAGGCAAGCAATGCCAGCACGACCACAAGGAGAAAGATCGACGGCCAGCCGAAGGCATCGATCATCAGGCCGGAGGCGATCGGCCCGAAGGCGAGACCGACGCCGAAGCTGGAGCCGACAATGCTGAAGGCGCGCATCCGCGCCGACCCTTCGAACTCCTGAGCCAGCGATGCCATGCCGCCGGAAAAGGCTGCGGCGGCGCCAAGGCCCTGCAATGCTCTCAGTATATCGAACCAGACGATGTTGCCGGCAAGGGCCAGCCCGGCCGAGAACAACGCGAAGCAGCCGACACCGGTCAGGAAGATGCGCCGCCGGCCAAAACTGTCCGCCAGCGCGCCTGATGCCATCAGACAGCTGCCGAAGGTCAGCATGAAGGCATTGGTGACCCAGTTGAGCGCGATCGGACTGCCGCCGAGCGTGCGGCTGATGGCCGGCAGGGCGACGGCGAGGCCGGTGAATGTGAGCGGCATCGCCGCCGCCGCACAGCAGACGGCGACGAGGACGAAGAATTTCTCGGTCGGACTTGCGACCTTTGTCTGTAAAGAGGTCATCGGATTACCGTTGGTTCGAGCAAGGGAGGAAGCGGCAGGCAATCCTGGGAGTGATGCTGGCCAAAAGGCCGTCGCCCGCGCGCTTCAAATGGCCTGAGGAAGATATATTTGCTGCAATCAGATGATAATCGGGCTATGTGTCCTTATATACCGGAATAAAACTCTCGAATGGAGCGCACCCGTGGATCGTTTAAGCGGACTGACGGCTTTCGTTCGCACAGCGGATCTCGGCAGCTTTGCGGCCGCCGGACGCGTGCTCGGTCTATCGGCCTCCGCCGTCGGCAAGGCGGTCGGCAATCTGGAGCACCAGCTTGGCGTCCGGCTGCTGCAGCGTTCCACACGGAGCATCCGGCTCACAGAGGAGGGCCGCCTCTTTCACGAGCGTTGCAGGCGTGTTCTCGATGATCTCGAGGATGCGCAGGCTTCGCTTGCACAGGCGGTTGCCGTGCCGCGCGGGCGGCTGCGCGTCAGCGTGCCCATTGTCAGCTACCACTTCCTTCTGCCTGTCGTGCCGGAATTCGTCGCTCGCTATCCCGAGGTCGAACTCGACATCGATTTCAATGACCGCATCGTCGATATGATCGAAGAGGGCGTCGATGTTGCAATCCGCAGCGGCGATCTGCCGGATTCGCGGCTGATATCGCGCACCTTGCGGCCGTTTCAGATGCTGCTCTGCGCCGCACCCGCCTATCTGGAACGCTTCGGCATTCCCGACTGCCCGCGTGATCTCAACGAGCATCTGGCAATCCGGTTTCGGTTTCCAAACAGCGGCAAGCTGCAGGACTGGCCATTGAAAATGCCGGAAGGTGAACTGGATCTGCGCATGCGAACCGCTTTTTCCTGCAACAATATGGAGGCGGTGCGCGGCGCGGCGGTCGCTGGCCTCGGTATCGGCTGCATGCCGGATTTCCTGGTGCGCAGCACCCTTGCGGAAGGAAAGCTCAGAACCGTTCTCGGCGATTTCATCGATGAGCCCGGCCATTTCCATCTCCTCTGGCCGTCGAATCGCCACATGTCGCCCAAGGTCCGCGTCTTCGTCGATTTCCTGAGCGAGCGGCTTTTCGCAAAGAGCTGTGATGTTTTGCCGGCGACGGCTGCCTGAGACGGAGATTTGGGAAGGCCGAAGGAACGTCTGCCTGATCGGCGAGATAATTTCCGGACTCGCCTAGAAGCAGTTGTCGCAGGAGCTCGATTTTGCGACGGTGTCGTCTTCATATGCAGTTTGCCGCGCTGATCCGCAGCCTGCAACCGCCAAATTTGGAAATCATCATGAGCCGCTTCTGGAGCCCTATCGTTTATTCCCTGATCCCCTATGTTGCCGGCGAGCAGCCGACCACAGGCGGAATAACCAAGCTCAACACCAATGAGAGCCCCTATGGCCCTTCGCCGCTTGCCCTTGAGGCGATTTCGAAGGCGGCGTCCGACACGCTTCGGCTTTATCCGGATCCGACGGCGCGAGAATTGCGCGCCGTGATCGCTGAAAGCTTCGGGCTCGACAAGGACGAGGTCTTCGTCGGCAACGGATCGGACGAGGTTCTGGCTCATGCATTCCAGGCGCTGCTGAACCATGAAGAGCCTCTGCTTTTCCCCGACATCACCTACAGCTTCTATCCGACCTATTGCCGCCTCTATGGCGTCAAGTTTCGGCAGGTTCCGGTTGATGCGGAGATGCGGGTCCGCCTCGATGATTATCGCCAGCCCTGCGGCGCGATCATCCTGCCCAATCCCAATGCGCCGACAGGGACTGGCTTGCCTCTGGCCGATATCGAGAGCCTTCTCAGTGATCATCCCGATCAGGTCATCGTCATCGACGAAGCCTATGTCGATTTCGGCGGCGATAGCGCCGTTCCGCTGGTCCGAAGCTATCCGAATCTCCTGGTGATCCAGACCCTATCGAAGTCGCGCGGGCTTGCCGGCTTGCGTGTCGGCTTCGCTGTCGGGCAACGGCCGCTCATCGAGGCGCTGGAAAGGGTCAAGGATAGCTTCAATTCCTATCCTCTCGACCGGCTTGCGCAGGCAGGTGCGGTAGCCGCCTGGAAAGATCGGGACTGGTTCGAACGTCATCGGGCGATGATCATCGCCAGCCGGGAACGGCTGGCCACCGCGCTCGGGGAGCTAGGCTTTCACCTCCTTCCGTCATCCGCGAATTTTCTGTTCGCACGGCATCCGAGCCGGTCAGGTGCTGAACTGGCGGCAGAGCTGCGGAGCCGGAACATTCTGGTGAGACGGTTTTCGGCGGATCGCATCAGCGATTTCCTGCGTATCAGCATCGGCACGGATGAGGAATGCGATCGGCTGCTGGCGGCGCTTGGTGAGATATTGCAGTGATCTCACGCTTGGGGCGATCGCTCCACGGCTGATCGTGGGTAATTGGGTGGGTAGCCCCTGTAAATGAAAAAGGCGGCTGAGCCGAGCCCGCCGCCTTTCTTTTTTGATGCGATAGCGATCAGATGTCGCTTGCCGCGTTCGCCCAGATCTCCGCCGCCTGCGCGGCGGTCACGCGGCGCACGTCCGTTTCGTCGCGGCGGCTGGCGAAAAGCTCGCTCGCCATGATCTGCTCGGCAAGATCGGCGGGCAGGGACAGGAGAACGCGCTGGCCATCCTTGTGGATGCCGCCGACATCGGAACGCTTGCCGGTGATCATGCCGCCAGCAACCGTGTTGTTGCTTTCGGGGTCGATCAGGATGAAGGAGCCAGTCGAGCGGCTCTGTTCATAGGGGTCGAAGATGGCGTTCTCGTCGAAAGTCAGGCGAACCTTGCCGATGGCGTTCATCCAGAGCGCCTGCGCCGGTGCCCAGGCGCCGGTCTTCAGCTCAAGCTGAGCGATCGGCTGCACTTGAACGCGCTGGCGGCGGCTGCCGCTCTTCAGCCAATAGCGCTTGCCGGGCTCGATCCCTTCCGGCTGCAGCGCGACGATCTGGGCGTCGAAGGAAAGGCCCGTCTGCGGCTGGCTGTCGATGGCGACGATCATGTCGCCGCGCGACACGTCCACCTGGCGGTCGAGAACGAGGGTGATGGCATCGCCGGCGACTGCCGCGTTGCGCACCAGATCGAAGGTGACGATCTTCGAAACGTTGGCGACCATGCCCGACGGCAGGATCATGACGCTGTCTCCCGGCTTCACCGAGCCTCCGGCAACCGTACCCTGATAGCCGCGGAAGCTCTCGCCGGGGCGGGAGACGCGCTGTACCGAAAGACGAAATCCGACCGTCTGCGCCGAGCGCACCGTCGCAAGTTCCAGCGTTTCGACCAGCGTCGGGCCAGTGTACCAAGGCATGGCCGCCTGGCCGGAATAGACGACGTTTTCACCCTTCAGCGCCGACATCGGAATGGCGGTGATCTGCTTGACGCCGAGCGACAGGGCAAATTCGCGGAAGTCATTGGAAATCTTCTCGAAGCCGGCGCGGTCGTAATTGGTCAGGTCGATCTTGTTGACGGCGAGCACGAACTGCTTGATCCCGAGCAGCGACGCGATCGTCGCATGCCGGCGGGTCTGCTCGAGAATGCCCATGCGTGCATCGACCAGCAGCACGGCGAGATCGGCGGTGGAAGCGCCGGTCGCCATGTTGCGGGTGTACTGCTCGTGGCCAGGCGTGTCGGCGACGATGAAGGAGCGCTTGTCGGTCGAGAAATAGCGATAGGCGACATCGATGGTGATACCCTGTTCGCGCTCAGCCTGCAGGCCGTCGAGCAGCAGTGCGAAGTCGGGCAGGCCGAGATCGTTCTGCTTGCCGGTGGAATCGCGCTGAAGCGTGGCGGCCTGGTCTTCCTTGACCGCTTTGGTATCCCAGAGGAGACGGCCGATCAGCGTCGATTTGCCGTCATCGACGCTGCCGCAGGTGATCAGGCGAAGCGGGCGCGAATCGCGAACTGCCTTGGCCGGCTCCGCGGCAGGCCCAACGGCGGGAATTGTGACGACGTTTGCGTTTACGGTCATCTCAGAAATATCCTTCGCGCTTCTTCTTTTCCATGGAGCCCGACTGGTCGCGGTCGATCGCGCGGCCCTGCCGTTCGGAAACCGTGGCGATTTCCAGCTCTGCAATGATGTCTTCAAGGGTTGTGGCGGTGGAGCGGATCGCGCCGGTCAGCGGGAAGCAGCCAAGCGTGCGGAAACGGATGACCTCCTCGCGCTTGGTCTCGCCCGGCAGCAATTCGAGCCGAGGGTCGGCCGCCATGATCATCATGCCGTCGCGCTCGACGATCGGGCGCTTTGCGGCGAAATAGAGCGGCACGATCGGAATATTTTCGGCCTGGATATAGCGCCAGATATCGACTTCGGTCCAGTTGGAGAGCGGGAAGACGCGAACGCTTTCGCCTTTGCGGATCTGGCCGTTATAGACGTTCCAAAGTTCCGGGCGCTGGTTGCGCGGATCCCAGCGATGGTCGGGCGTACGGAAGGAGTAGATGCGCTCTTTGGCGCGCGAGGCCTCCTCGTCGCGGCGGGCGCCGCCGAAAGCGGCGTCATACTGGCCGGCATCGAGCGCCTGGCGCAAAGCCTCGGTCTTCATGATGTCGGTGTAGCGCGCCGAGCCATGGGTGAAGGGCGTGATGTTTTCCGCCGCGCCGCGCGGATTGATGTGCTCGATCAGATCGAGGTC
>NZ_JAUQTZ010000147.1:0-15364 GCF_059803845.1 Rhizobium sp. UFLA01-1127
ATTCGATGCCAGCGGCGTCGATACCTCCGCACTCAAGGTTCCCGGCAATTTCAAGGACGATGTCTTCGTACCTTACGATTACGGCCATTTCGCTGTGATCTACGACAGCCAGACGGTCAAGAATCCGCCTAAGAGCATGAAGGATCTCGTCGAAGGCGATCCCTCGCAGAAAATCGTCATCGAAGATCCGCGCACCTCGACACCGGGCCTCGGCCTGCTGCTCTGGGTCAAGTCGATCTATGGCGACAAGGCGGCTGACGCCTGGACCAAACTCAAGGGCCGCATCCTGACGGTGACACCAGGCTGGTCGGAAGCCTATGACCTGTTCACCAAAGGCGAAGCGCCGATGGTGCTCTCCTATACGACGTCGCCCGCCTATCACATGATCGAGGATAAGACCGACCGCTATCAGGCCGCTGCCTTCTCGGAAGGGCATTACATCCAGATCGAGGTCGCCGGCCTCATCAAATCCTCGCCGAACAAGGAGCTTGCTCGCGACTTCCTGAAATTCATGATCTCCACGGGTTTCCAGGACATCATCCCGACAAGCAACTGGATGATGCCGGTCTCGGCGACCTCCGAGCCGCTGCCGGACGCCTTCGGCAAGCTCGTGGTGCCGTCGAAGACCTTTCTGATGAGCCCCGCCGAGGTCGACAAGAACCGCAAGGCCTGGATCGACGAATGGCTGGCCGCCACCAGCGGCCGCTGACGTCCTGACCGTGCTCACGGCACACGAACGAAAACGGGCCATTTCCGGCGGGGCGCTCAGCCTCGCCGGCATCGTGCTCTTCGTCGGGGTCGCCGTGCTTGTCCTGCTCGCCGCCGGCATCGAATCGGGCGGCGAGAACCCGTTGACCGATCCTTACCTGCTGCGCGTTCTGCGGTTCACCCTGCTGCAGGCGGCGCTCTCGACGCTGCTCTCCGTCGTACTCGCCATGCCGGTTGCTCGCGCGTTGGCGCGCCAGCCGCACTTTTCCGGCCGGCTGTGGCTGATTCGGCTGATGGCCGTCCCGATGGGGCTGCCGGTGCTGATCGGCGCACTCGGCCTGCTCGGCATATGGGGCCGGCACGGGCTGCTCAATCATACGCTTGCCGCACTTGGCCTTTCGCAGCCCGTCAGCATTTACGGTCTCGCCGGCATCCTGCTCGCGCACGTCTTCTTCAATATGCCGCTCGCCTGCCGGCTGATGCTCGCCGGGCTGGAGCGCGTGCCGTCGGAATACTGGCTTGTCGCCGGCGGGCTCGGCATGCGGCCCGTCTCGATCTTTCGCTTCATCGAATGGCCTGTGCTGCGCGGCCTCATTCCCGGCATCGCGGGCCTGATCTTCATGCTTTGCGCCACCAGCTTCACCCTGGTCCTGATCCTCGGCGGCGGCCCGGCCGCAACGACGCTGGAAGTGGCCATCTATCAGGCGCTCCGTTTCGATTTCGATCCCGGACGGGCCGTGATGCTGTCGCTGCTGCAGATCGTCGTCACCCTCCTGGTCCTGGGCGCCATGACGCTGTTTCACGCACCGGACGACCACGGGCTGACCAGCGGCCGCGCCCCGCGGCGCATCGACGGGCAGAGAGCCGCAGCACGACGGATCGATGCCGTGCTGTTGTCGGCGGCCACGCTCTTTCTCGGCCTGCCGCTCGCTTCGGTCGTCGTAACCGGCCTCGAATCGAACCTTCTGAAGCTCGCCGGCCAGCCAGTCTTCCTGCAGGCTGCTATCACGAGCCTGGCGATCGCGCTTGCTGCCGGCCTTTTATCCGTCGTGATATCCTTTGCGATCGTTCGCGCCCGCTCGGCGATATCGGCGGATCGCCGCAAGACCCTCGGCCTGCGCGGTCTGGCGATCGCTCTCAGCGGAAGCTCGTCCCTCATCCTGCTGGTGCCGCCGATCGTGCTGGCAACCGGCTGGTTTCTCGCGCTCAGGCCACTGGGCGATCCCAGCCGCTTCGCGGCCATTCTGATCGTCGTCATCAATGCACTAATGGCGCTTCCCTTCGTCATCCGCGTCACCGAACCGGCCTATTCCATCCATCGCCACCGCACCGAACGGCTGGCGGCGAGCCTCGGTATTCACGGCATCGCCCGCCTTCGCGTGATCGATTGGCCGGGTCTGCGCAAACCTTTCTTCACGGCGCTTTCCTTCGCCATGGCCCTGTCGCTTGGCGATCTCGGTGCGGTGGCGCTCTTCGGCTCGGACAGTCTGATGACCTTGCCCTGGCTGGTCTACAGCAAGCTCGGCAGCTATCGCACCAACGACGCCGATGGCTATGCCTTGATCCTCGGCCTGGTGTGCCTTCTCTTGACCATCGCCGGCACGGCAGGGCAAGGCACGCGCGATCACGAAAGCGGACGAAATGGCTGACGGCAGGGATATGAAAGAACAAGGCATCGCCATGGCCGGCGTCGAGCTGCGCCTCGGCACACATGACTTCCGCTTCGACTGCACGTTGCCGCAAGGCAGGATCATTGCCGTCGCCGGGCCGTCGGGGTCTGGCAAATCCACCTTCCTCAATTTGTTGGCCGGTTTCGAACAGCCCGATCGCGGCCGCGTGCTGCTGGCGGGACAGGATGTGACCGGCCTGCATCCGGCCGAACGGCCCGTATCCCTCGTCTTCCAGGACAACAATCTTTTTGCCCATCTCGATCTCTTCACCAATGTCGGCCTGGGCATCAGCCCGTCATTGAAGCTTTCGGCACAGGACCGGCAGAGGATATCCGAGGCACTGGCGCGTGTCGGACTGCCCGGTTTCGAGAAGCGCAAACCGGGTACGCTCTCCGGCGGCGAACGGCAGCGCGCCGCCTTTGCCCGGACACTGGTGCGCGACAAGCCGATCCTGCTGCTGGACGAGCCCTTCGCCGCGCTCGATCCCGGCCTGCGCTCCGGCATGGTCGAACTCCTGAAGACGCTGCATCGCGAGACCGGCAATACGGTGCTGATCGTCTCGCACGATCCGGCCGAGGTACGGCGCCTTGCCGATCATGCCGTCTTCATCGATGGCGGCGCGATCAAGCTCGCCGCCCCCATCGGGACCTTCCTGGAGGCGGACAGCATTCCGGCACTAACTACATTTCTGCAACATTGATTGCATCGCAGCATCTTGCTGCCGGCTTTGCCTTAATTTCGTCGTGCGGAACGGCTGAAAGTCCTGGGAAATGCTTGCTAAAATACAACGCTGCCACATTTAAGCGGAGTCTCGCTATGCAACCAGTGCCAAAATCGGCTACAGCAAGGGTCGGAGACCGTCCGGGCAAATGCGGACCGATGGGGATGGAAGCAACCTTTATCGGTGCGCGACGATGATCAGCCCGGTAACGATCAACCGGATTTGGTGCCGAGCCGGCATGGCAGCGAAATGAGTGAGAGACAGGTACTGAAGCAGCGCGAACGAGCAGAACGAAGGATCACCGTGCCCGTCGCAGCCCGTTTGCGCCGCCTGGCCCCGCTCCTTGCCGCTGCGATGATACTGGACAGCTGCCAGTCGGTGATGGATCAATCCTATCAGCCGAGCGTCTCGCCTTCAGCCAATCCGCAGATCGTGTCCGAGGTACAGAAAAACGATCCGCGCGCGCAGATGGGCGCCCGCGAACATCCGCGCATCCTCGCCAGCTACGGTGGTGAGTACAAGGACGCCAAGACCGAACGCCTCGTCGCGCGCATTGCCGGCGCTCTGACTAGCGTGTCGGAAAATCCGCAGCAATCCTATCGCATCACCATTCTCAATTCTCCGTCGATCAATGCGTTCGCCTTGCCGGGCGGCTATCTCTACGTGACGCGCGGCCTGCTGGCTTTGGCAAACGATGCCTCGGAAGTTGCGGCTGTCCTGTCTCACGAAATGGCGCACGTTACCGCCAATCACGGCATAGAACGGCAGAAGCGCGAAGAGGCCGAGGTCATCGCCAGCCGTGTCGTCGCCGAGGTGCTGTCGAGCGATCTCGCCGGCAAGCAGGCGCTTGCCCGCGGCAAGCTGCGTCTCGCCGCCTTCTCACGCCAGCAGGAATTGCAGGCCGACGAGATCGGTATCCGCACGCTTGGCCAAGCCGGCTATGATCCTTATGCCGCCGCACGCTTCCTGAACGCCATGGAGGACTACAGCCGCTTCATGTCGGCCAATTCGGACGTGGACCAGAGCCTGGACTTCCTTTCGAGCCATCCGAGCACTCCGCAGCGTATCGACCTTGCCAAGGCGCACGCGCGCGAATTCGGCGAAGAAGGCAAGGTCGGCGACACCGGCCGGGATTATTACCTGAACGGCATCGACGGCCTGCTTTATGGCGACAGCCCGGAGGAAGGCTATGTGCGCGGCCAGACCTTCCTGCATGGCGGCCTCGGCATCCGTTTCGACGTCCCGCCGGACTTCCGCATCGACAACAAGGTCGAGGCAGTCATGGCGACCGGTCCCGGCGACATCGCCATCCGCTTCGACGGCGTCGCCGATACCCAGAACCAGAATCTGACGAACTATATTTCCAGCGGATGGGTCACGGGCCTCGATCCATCCTCGATCAAGTCGATCACCGTCAACGGCATGCCGGCCGCCACTGCGCGCGCCTCGGCCGACCGCTGGGATTTCGATGTCACCGTCATTCGTGATCGCACGCAGATCTTCCGCTTCCTGACGGCTGTGCCGAAGGGAAATCTGGCCCAGCTGGATCAGACGGCCAACACCCTGCGCGCAAGCTTCCGGCATATGACACCGGATGAGGCCGCCTCGCTGAAGCCGCTGCGCGTCCGCGTCGTGACCGTCAAGCCCGGCGATACGATCACGACACTTGCGGCCCGCATGATGGGCACCGATCGCAAGCTCGATCTGTTCAAGCTGATCAACGCCCTACCGACCGGGGCAACGATTGCACCCGGCGACAAAGTCAAGATTATCGCGGAATAGAGCTATTCCACGAAAGTGCGAAGCGGTTTTCCGTCCGGAATTGCGTGAGAACAAAAGGATAGAGCGTTTTCGCGATTCAGGGAAAGCAGAAACGCTCCAGCGGCTGTACCGTCTCCCGACCGGGAGAACGGGTGTCTCAGGCATAGCTCGCCATACGTGGATCGGCATCGACCAGCGCGCTGCGGAGCTTGTCCATGGCGCGGCTTTCGATCTGACGCACGCGTTCCTTTGAAATGCCAAGATCGGCGCCGAGCTCTTCGAGCGTTGCCCCGTCTTCGACGAGGCGGCGGGCGCGGATGATCTTCATCTCGCGTTCGTTGAGATGCTTGAGCGCCGATGCAAGCCAGACGCGGCGGCGTTCGCCGTCGATCATATCGGAAACCTGTTCGTCGGGAAGCGGCTCGTCGCTGATCAGAAAATCGATACGCTCGGCACTTTCGGAATCGCCGGAGATCGACGGTGCCTGCAGGGACGTATCGCTGCTGGAAAGACGGGCGTCCATCGTCTGCACATCGGCGAGGCTGACCCCGAGCGTCACGGCGATTTCCTCATGGATGGACTGCACGGTGACGCTGGAATTGCTGCGGGCAAGCTTGGCGCGTAGGCGACGAAGATTGAAGAACAGCGCCTTTTGCGCGGAGCTCGTGCCGCCGCGCACGATCGACCAATTGCGCAGGATATAATCCTGGATCGAAGCTCTGATCCACCAGCTTGCATAGGTAGAAAAGCGGACTTCACGTTCGGGTTCGAACCTTGCCGCAGCCTCAAGCAGACCTACATAGCCTTCTTGTACGAGATCGCTCATCGGTAGTCCGAAGTTGCGAAACTTGCCCGCCATCGAAATGACAAGGCGCATATGGGCGGTGGCGATTTGATTGCGCGCGCCACGATCGTCATGGTCCTTCCAGCGAATGGCAAGGTTATGCTCTTCGTCGCGATCGAGATAGGGAGCAGCCATCGCAACTTTGATCATGCGCCGATCTGCAGACATATTCGTCATATGCATCTCCTGGGTTCGGCCTCAAATCGTCTCTATGCCGCGGGCGACGAAAAGGGCAGCAAGCATCGTTTCCGAACATCGCTGCTCGGATGGAAATCAATGAATGAAATTGCAAATTGGAAACCGATATCCGTCTCGTCGGATATCGATGACTAGTCCAGTTCGATCTCCGCCAACGGGTCAGACGATTGAAGCATCTTCAGATCGCCGGGAAGCTTCGAATGAAAACGCATAGGCCGGTCCTCGTGAATATCTATAAAGCGGCCTGTCAGGAACCCCTCTGCGCAAGAGTGCACCCACACCGACCGACAACACGAAGCTAACAACGCGGCAGGATGGAAAAGGTTCCAAAGAAAAAACCCGGCACGGAGGCCGGGTTTTTTGAAGCATTATCTTGCGCGTGAGCCTTATGCGGCTTCGTCCTGCGAATCGTCTTCTTCGATGGCCTTGCCACGCTTCGGACCCTTGTTGAGATTGGTCTCGACGAGGCGAACGGCTTCCGTTTCCGACATCTTGTTGACGGCGGCAATTTCGCGCGCCATGCGGTCGAGCGCTGCTTCATAGAGCTGGCGTTCGGAATAGGACTGCTCCGGCTGGTTCTCGGCGCGATAGAGATCGCGAACCACCTCTGCGATAGAGATCAGATCGCCGGAATTGATCTTGGCATCGTATTCCTGCGCGCGACGCGACCACATGGTGCGCTTCACGCGAGCCTTGCCCTGCACGACCTTCAATGCACGCTCGACGAAATCCGTCTCGGAAAGCTTGCGCATGCCGATGCTCATGGCCTTGGCCACCGGCACCTTCAGGCGCATCTTGTCTTTCTCGAAGTCGATTACGAACAGCTCGAGCTTCATGCCTGCGACTTCCTGTTCTTCGATCGCAGTGATCGTGCCGACACCGTGGGCCGGATAAACGATCGCTTCACCAGTCTTGAAGCCATGGCGTGCTGCTGAAGGTTTTTTCTGCTGGGTCGTCATTCTTTTCAAAAACTCCCTGTTACGCGCCCCGTTAGGGCCGGGGGGCCGGGTCAGTCAGGCCCGGATGAGACGGAGGTACCGTCGGGTCACTTCATCCTGGTCCAGCCAGACTTATGCAAACAGAAACCCATCCATCGCGATCCGGGACCCGACAACGCAAAACGTTGATATGTCAAGGAAACCGCGTACGGATTGGTGATTTGCTTTCGTGATGGTTTTGGGCATGCAAAATGCCGCAGTGGATCAGTGTGGGAAAGCTATCACAAAAATCTGAGGAAATCAATAATTTGCTGCGCGCGCGCCAAAAAGGCCACGTTAACGGCCTGCGCGGCCCAACGCAATTGATTCGTTCCGTGCGATATCGACTACACCTTTATCGCCGGCCTGTCACGGCCCTCGATCAGTCGCCCGTGCCGGGATTTGCCGAGAAATACTTCTCGAACTTGCCCTGTTCGCCGTCCATCTCCTTGGCTTCCGGCAGCGGATCGCGCTTGACGGTGATGTTCGGCCAGATGGAGGCATATTCGGCATTGAGCTTCAGCCATTTGTCGAGACCCGGCTCGGTGTCGGGCTTGATCGCTTCGGCGGGACATTCGGGTTCGCAGACGCCGCAATCGATGCATTCGTCAGGATGGATGACGAGGAAATTCTCCCCTTCGTAGAAGCAGTCGACAGGGCAGACTTCCACACAATCGGTATATTTGCAGCGGATGCAGTTATCGGTCACGACATATGTCATGAAGAACTCCAGGAATGTCTCTAGCTTCCGCGGCTGCGCAACCTGGAACGTCGCACCTTGTCCACGGAGCCGAACGGGCGGACGCATGTGTCGTGCACAAACGCGCCGTCCGGCTGGTTACCGGCAGGTTGACCGTGAGGTATCGACTTTATCAGCCAATTTCAAGGACAAACAATCTTGAAAACCGCCTGTGACAGACAGAGTTTTCTAATCCTCGTCCGAAGTCAAACGGTCGATCGCACGCCGGTCGCGCTTCGTCGGCCTGCCGCTGCCGGGTGCTCGCAGCGCCTGCTCGAGCGGAGTGAGGCGTTTTGTCTCATCCGGCGGCGGCGTCAAGTCCTCGTAAAGCAGCCTGGCCTCCTCGAAAGGTCCCCTGCGTTCGCCGGGCGAGCGTACGATCAGAACGACATCGCGGCGCTCGAGAAAGAGCTCCACGCGATCACCCGCCTTGACGCCGAAGCTCGGCTGCGCGACCCGCTCGCCGTTCACCCGCACGCTGCCATTCTGTAAATAAAGCTGCGCCAGTGAGCGGGACTTCACCATGCGGGCAAAGAACAGCCATTTGTCGATGCGCTGGCGCGAACCGGAAAATGGCTGTTTCTCGTCCGTCATGGCTTATTTCTTCATCTGCTCCTTGAGGGCAGCGAGCTTTGCAAAAGGAGAATCCGGATCGATCGGCTTTTCCTTGCGCGGCGGCTTGGCTTCGAAGCGCAGCGGCTGCGATGCGCCACGGCTGTTGCGGTCGTTCCGGTTGTTGCGATCATTCCGGTCGTTGCGTTCTCCACGCTCCTGACGGTCGTTGCGCTCGCCGCGGCTGCTCTGATGCTGCGCACGGCCGCCCTCGCGGTTGTTGCCGCGCTGGCCCTTGTCACCGCTGCGCGCATCGCGCCCGTCGCGCCGATCGCGATTGCCCTCGCCGCCCGCCTGCTGCTCGCCATTGCGGCGGTTGCCGTTTTGAGAACGACCCTCGCCCTGATGGCCGCCACGACGATCGCCATGGCCGCGGGCGCCCTGACGCTGCTGATGGTCGTTGCGGCCGCCCAGACGCCAGAGCAGAACCGGCTTCGGTTCTGCCGACTCGGCGGCAACGGCTCCGGCAGCCTCGGCTACATCAGCGGTCACTGCCACCGGCTCCACGGGGGCATCCGCAGTCGGAGCCGCGTCCTGCATAACGGTTTCAGTTTCCTTAGCCGGCTCTTCGCCCGCGGCATCGGCGTCATCATGGTCGACCTTTTCGCCAGCGGCATCCGCGGCCGGCACCGCCGGTGCCGCAACGGCATCCTGCTGAGCGAGGAAGGCCACAGCCTCTTCCGCCTTTACGGAATCGGCGCGATAGCCGAGACCCTTGAGGATTTCCTCCATATCCTCCAGCGTGGCGCCGAGGATGGAAAGCATCGCGGTCGTCGTGGTGAAGCGGCGGCCGTCATAAGCGCCTTCGGGACGCGAAGCCTGGCCGGGCTTCCATTGCAGCAGCGGACGGATGAGGTCCGCCAGACGCTCGAGAATATCGATGCGCACGGCACGCTTGCCGAGGAAGCGGAAGCCGGCGAGCTTGTAGAACATGCGCTCATAGCTCGCATCGGTGACAACAGAGGTACGACCGGCAGCCAGCACGGGGATCAGATCGCCATAGCCCGGCTTATCGAGGCCATCGTTCTTCAGCGCCCAAAGCAGGGTGATGAGTTCGGCCGGCGCCGGCTTCAGCAATGCAGGCACGAAAATATGATAGGCGCCGAAACGAACGCCGTAGCGGCGCATGGAGGCGCGCGCATCCTGATCCAACGACTTTACCTCTTCGGTGACGTCGCGACGGAACAGAACGCCGAGATTTTCCACCAGCTGGAAGGCGAGGCCCTTGGCAAGGCCCTGCAGATCCTCGGCGCGCGAGAGATCGTCAAGCGGCTTCAGGATCGTGCTGATATGATGGTTCACGAAGCGCTCGATGCGGGCGGCGACATGATCGCGCGCATTGCCGGTCAGCTGCTCGTCGGCAAGCAGGATGACGCGCGGGCGCATGATGTGATCGCTGCCCGACAGGCGTGCGACGGGATCACCGAGCCAGCGCACGAGGCCATCGGCGCTGATCGCAAGATCGCTGTTGCCGGCCGCATGCATGCGGGCGGCACGCGCCTCGAATTCCAGCGCAAGCGCCTTCAGCGAGGCAGCCTGTACAGCCTTCGCGTCCGGCCCCTCGGTTCCCGCGATTGGCGTGAACCGGAATCCGGTCAACTGTCCCACATGATGCCCCTCGACGAAGACATCCCCATTCACACTGATTTCAGCTTCCAGCATCGCATTCTCTCTCAGGCGCTTCATGAGCACAGATGTCCTGCGATCAACAAAGCGTTTCGTCAACCTCTCATGTAACGCATCGGACAATCGATCTTCGATTTCCCGCGTCTTTTCTTGCCAGTGTGTCGGATCGGCAAGCCAGCCGGGCCGGTTCGACACATAGGTCCAAGTCCTTATCTGCGCGATTCGCGCCGAAAGCGTGTCGATCTCACCATCCGTCCGATCGGCGCGATGCACCTGTTCGGCCAGAAAATCCTCTTTCACCGTGCCATAGCGCACGAGATCGGAAAAGAGGGTGGCGATAAGATCGGCGTGCTGGGCAGGCGTAATGCGCCGATAGTCCGGAAGCGCACAGGCTTCCCATAATTTTTCAACCCTGGCCGGGTTGCTGGCAAGATCGACAATCTCCAGATCGCGTGACAAATATTCCAACGCCTGCTGGTCTACCGCAGGCAGCGCCCGCGTCAAGCCCTGCACGCGAGGCGCGTCTTCCAAACTGGCGCGCAACGCCGCGATCGATGCAAAATTCAGGTCCTTGCTGCGCCATTGCAGCACTTTCACCATATCGAATTCGTGCCCTTCGATCCGGCGCACCAGCTCGTCGTCGAACGGATCCACCTGCCCCGTCACGCCAAAGGTGCCATCCTTGAGATGGCGGCCGGCGCGGCCGGCGATCTGACCGAGCTCGGCCGGATTGAGATTGCGGAACTGATAGCCGTCGAACTTGCGGTCCTGCGCAAACGCGACATGATCGACGTCGAGATTGAGACCCATGCCGATCGCGTCGGTCGCAACCAGATATTCGACATCGCCGGCCTGATAGAGCGCCACCTGCGCATTGCGCGTGCGTGGGCTGAGCGCCCCGAGGACGACGGCGGCACCGCCGCGCTGACGGCGGATGAGCTCCGCGATCGCATACACCTCGTCGGCGGAAAAGGCGACGATGGCGGTGCGATGCGGCAAGCGCGTGATTTTTTTCTGCCCGGCATAGAAAAGATGCGACAGCCGCGGCCGCTCCAGAACGGTAATCCCGGGCAGAAGCTGTTCGAGGATAGGCCGCATGGTGCCTGCGCCGAGCAGCAGGGTTTCGTCTCGGCCGCGCAGATGCAGGATGCGGTCGGTAAAGATATGCCCGCGCTCCAGATCTCCCGCCAGTTGCACCTCGTCGATGGCAACGAAGGAGGCGCGAGTCTCGCGGGGCATGGCCTCGACGGTGCAGACGGAGTAGCGCGCGTTCGGCGGCGATATCTTTTCCTCGCCGGTTACCAGCGCGACATTGTGCGCCCCGACCTTCTCGACAACGCGCGTATAGACCTCGCGCGCAAGCAGCCGCAGCGGCAGGCCGATCACGCCGCTGCCGTGTGCCACCATGCGCTCGATGGCATAATGGGTCTTGCCGGTATTGGTGGGTCCGAGCACCGCGATAACGCCGCGTCCGCTCAGGATCATGGGCTGCGAAGTCTGAGTCATAGGTCCGTGCATGGGCAAGAAACCGCCATCTTCCGATCGGCGAGTCCCTCCTGGAGGAAACGAACAGATGACTACCATATGTGACAAAGGCAAGACCCGAATGAAAAAACAGATGCAGCAACATTCGATTTCATAATTGATCATCTCAATCAAAAGATGCATTTGCCCTACAGCCCATGCGAGTCCCGCGGATTCTGGAACAGCTTGAGAACGAATCGGAGACGAATCGCTGACTCCGCGTCGTTCCTTATTTGTTCACTACAACATATGGATTTCCATGAAAAGACTCCCACCAGATGCTGAATCTCATTTGTATGCCTTTTGCCCCGGTAAATAGGGTCAAGCAAGGAACGCACGGCGGGGCGGAATTTGCGTCGACTTATGGTTAATTATTTGTAAATAGAGGTAATTTTCTCGAATCAATCAAGCGCGTCAGGAAGAGGCTCAAAGCAGGAACGAATTGACGACGAATCGCTGTTTCCGCGCGATTCCGTTTTCGTTCTCCACAACATCTGGCGTTTCATCAGCCGGAGCATACCGGACTCTGAATGGTTGAGCCCCGAATTCGACCCGAATCTGAGATTGCGGCTCGTCTTTTGACGAGCACGGCTATAATGAATGAACATACGCACGCAAAAAGTGTGCGAACCAACACGTCGATCAAAGCCGGAACGAATCGGTGACGAATCACGGGCAGCAGCGGATATCGTATTTGTTCACGGCTGCATCCGGTACTTCGCCGGGACAGCATCGCGATATGGAGACCAGCGCGGAGGCTGAAGCCAATAGCAGCCTCACGCTTCGTTAACCGATCGGCTCATGAAGGCGCAGGCTTCCGGCGATCCGCCTCCGCCGCATCAACGCTCTTCCAGTGCATCGGCAGGACGCAGGAAGCGCCTCGCTGTTAACCAAAGCCCAAATGGAGAACGAATCATCGACGAATCGCAGACACGCCGCCCTTCCCGTTTCGTTCACCACAACCCATTGTATTTTAATAATATTTTAACCATAAAGAAGACCATCGGCTGCTACGGCCACCGCCGCGCAGCTTCATTGCGTTAACGTTTCGCTGACCATCGCGGCCATGACGCCTCCGCATTTTTATTTCTTAGCCGGAACAATTTTCGAGGATGAAAGTTTCTAGAAGAACTCCGCCCATTCACTAGAAATGGATTTGAGCTGGAGGCGTTGAAGCATTACGCCGGATCGAGCAACGCAACCGGCGGGATATTCAAGCGACGGACATGGAGGAGACATATCATGCTTGGTACGGTATTGCTTGTCATACTGATTCTGCTGCTGATCGGCGCACTTCCCAGCTGGGGTTACAGCCGGGCATGGGGATATGGCCCGTCAGGCGGTCTCGGGCTTGTTTTCGTCATTGTCCTCATTCTGTTATTGATGGGGCGGATCTGATCCGCAGATTATTGTTCAAACCTCGTAACAACATCAGGGAGTTAACACCATGAAGAAGATCATCGTCGCGATCGCCCTCGTCGGCGCACTGGCGTCGTGCACGGCAACGGAAAAAGGCACGGCGATCGGCGCCGGTACCGGCGCGCTGATCGGTGGCGTGGCCACCCATAGCTGGGGTGGCGCCGCTGTCGGCGCAGTCGCCGGCGGCGTCGTCGGCAACCTCATCGGACGTTCGGAAGATCGCCGCGGCTACTGCATCTATCGCGACCGCTACGGTCACCGTTATGAGGCTCGCTGCCGCTAAGTCGGCATAGCCCGACCGCCTGCCCCGGCGGTCGGTCGGGCTTCGCTCCCGGAGCGGATTCGGCAAGCGGCGGTTCCTCAGGAAAATCTTCTTTCCGCACCATCAGCCGCGGGAAGGCAGCAGTGTTTTGAGAAAGGAACGGCACCATGGCCGAAATCATCGCAAGCATTGCAGCACTCGCGCTCATCGGCACCACCTTTTGTGCGCTGGTAAGCGCGGCAAGGGCGCGGGACAGGGAGAAACGGCGGGCCGCGCTGGAGGCCGCCGTTGTCCTTGAATTCAAGCCGCGGCATCGGCGGCAGGCAAATTCAGGCCGGGGATGACTGCCGGGCTGGCCCGGCAATCCCGTCCGCTTCGCAGCTCGAAAGAAAGCGGAAGACTTTAAACGAAAAACTGGCCGCCATTGGCCGTTATCGTCGATCCCGTAATGAAGCCGGCATCGTCGCTGGCCAGGAAGACCGCGATGCGGGCGATTTCCTCGGGTTCGCCGAGGCGCCCAACAGGAATCTGCGGGATGATGCGCTCGTTCAGCACCTTTTCCGGCACCGCCAGCACCATTTCCGTACCGATATAGCCAGGGCAAATGGCATTGACGGTGATGTTCTTGGCGGCACCTTCCTGCGCGAGCGCCTTGGTGAAGCCGAGATCGCCGGCCTTGGCGGCGGAGTAGTTCGCCTGCCCCATCTGTCCCTTCTGACCATTGATCGAGGAAATGTTGATGATACGGCCGAAGCTGCGGTCGCGCATGCCCTGCCAGACCTGATGGGTCATGTTGAACAGGCCGGTGAGATTCGTGTTGATGACCTCGTGCCACTGCTGCGGCGTCATCTTGTGGAACATGGCGTCGCGCGTAATGCCGGCATTGTTGACCAGGATTTCAACATGGCCGAGATCGTGCTCGATCTTGGCGATGCCCTTGCCGCACGCCTCGTAGTCGGTCACGTCCCACTTGTGGACAGAGATTCCAGTTACATCGTGGAAAGCCCGGGCTTTTTCGTCGTTGCCGGCATAGGTAGCCGCCACCTTATAGCCCGCATTGTGCAGCGCCATCGAAATCGCAGCCCCGATGCCGCGCGTACCCCCGGTTACCAATGCCACTCTGCTCATGTGCCACTCCCCTTTTTTGCTGCGAAGACGGGACGCCCGAAACCGGGTCGCCCGCTCCACTTCCACCACTTCTTACGGAAAATTCCGCCTAAGACGCTTCAAGCACGATGCCGAAAGCGGATTCAGATTTTAGGTCGTCTCGACCTGAAATCATCCGGCTCTAGAGCGTTTCTGCTTTTCTTCGAATCGCGAAAACGCTCTACGTTCCTGTTTCTTTGCGCATTCCGGACGGAAAACCGCTGCGCACTTTTCCTGGAAATGCTCTAGAGCGCCTCGAAGCACATCGCGACACCCATGCCGCCGCCGATGCACAACGTGGCAAGGCCCTTGCGGGCGCCGCGCCGTTTCATTTCGAACAGCAGCGTGTTGAGAATGCGAGCGCCCGAGGCGCCGATGGGATGGCCGATGGCGATCGCACCGCCATTGACGTTGACGATCGACGTATCCCAGCCGAGATCCTTGTTCACGGCGCAAGCCTGCGCGGCAAAAGCTTCATTGGCCTCGACGAGATCGAGATCGCCGGCCGACCAGCCGGCCTTTTCGAGCGCCTTGCGGGAAGCGGGGATGGGGCCTGTGCCCATGATCTGCGGATCGACGCCGGCCGTTGCCCAGGAGACGATGCGCGCAAGCGGCTGGATGCCGCGGCGCGAGGCTTCCGCCTCGGTCATCAGAACGGCGGCGGCGGCACCGTCATTGAGGCCGGAGGCGTTGCCTGCGGTCACCGTGCCTTCCTTGTCGAAGGCCGGCCTGAGCCTCACCATGCCCTCCAGCGTCGCGCCGTGACGGATATATTCGTCGGCATCGACCGTGACGTCGCCTTTGCGGGTCTGGATCGTGAAGGGAACGATCTCGTCCTTGAACCGGCCGGCCTTCTGCGCCGCTTCCGCCTTGTTCTGCGAGGAAACGGCGAACTGGTCCTGATCCTCGCGCGAAAGCTGCCACTGGCGCGCGACATTTTCCGCCGTGATGCCCATGTGATAGCCGTAGAAGGCGTCCGTCAGGCCATCCTTGATCATGGTGTCTATCATCTTCATGTCGCCCATCTTGGTGCCGGCACGAAGGTTGGCCGCATGCGGCGCCATCGACATCGATTCCTGGCCCCCGGCGACGATGATCTTTGCGTCACCCGTTGCGATCTGCTGCATGCCGAGCGCCACGGCGCGCAGGCCGGAACC
>NZ_JAUQTZ010000148.1:0-15345 GCF_059803845.1 Rhizobium sp. UFLA01-1127
GCCATAGAGGTCCTCGAAAATGAAAGAGAGGTGACGATCGGGCCGCCAAGCCAGGTGTGGAAACGTCCCGGCGTTGTCGCCGTGCGGGCCAGTCATTCGATCCCAGGGGCGATACACCGTGTCAGCCCCCCAGCACTGAAAGGTTTTCTGCACGCGGGGACCGCCCTTCGGACGCATGGTGGGGGACAGCGGGCCATTACGGGTGTGATCCCAGATCTGCACTTGCGGAGCCGCCGCTGGGAAATTTGTCAGTTCTGCCCGAAACCCGTATTCCGTTATCCGACCGTCCGGTTCTGTGGCGGTGATAGTGAAGTCCAGAACCGGAAAGGTGAATGCGAGAACGCGCCATCGCCCCGCGTCACAGCCACTAACAAAGCTCGCGTCCTGAAGGTCGGCCGCGACGCGGGCGGCGCTCGGATCGGCGATCATGCAGACGCCCCGTTTGCGATATCGCCACGAACGAGATCGAGAGCGAGTTCGCCATGGCGACCGGCCAAGTGGCCGACGTGCTCGGAGCCCGGCAATTCCTCTCTCTCCCCGTGGCGCGTCAACTCAAACTCAGTCGCCATGCTCGGGTCGATTTTGAACACCTTGATCGCCCAGGCGAGGACGGCCTCGACGGTTGCGGAACGCTTGAAGCCGCGCCTCTCCTCGCGGGCCTGATAATAGACCGTCACGACGACCTCGCCGGCGTGGTGGACGTGATGCCGACGCTTATGCGGATAGTCGGAGTCGACCACTACGATTTCGGTGATCGGCTCTTCATCGCCCTCGCGGATCAGAATCAGTTCTTCAGCCGAACAACCGCGCTCAGAGGCAATGAGATCAAGAATAACAGTTACCCGATCACCAAGGTCGAGTTCGATTACTTTCTCTTCTCCGTGACCAGTCTTCACGGGAAACTTCATCTTAAGCGCCGACGCACTTTCGATCAGGTCTTCATCAACAATTTCCGTCATGGAACAGTCTCCTTGAGGCCCTCGACCTCTCGTTTCGCGATGGAGACCATCCCCATCCCAGCTACCTCATGAAGATGGGGGCAACCTCGCGGAACGTCAATACCACTCTCTGAATTTTTTTATATGTTTGTGATATACACACAAATGTCAGCTTGACAAACACACCCCATAAGCAGCAGTTTATAACAATGTCAGACATGGAACTTTATCACCGCCTCGGTCGGGCGGTTGCCAAGCGTCGCGACGAACTCGGCATGACCCAGGCTGAGGTCGCGACGAAGCTCGGCCTATCGCGGGCCTCACTCGCCAATCTCGAAAGCGGCAGACAACGGATTATGGTGCACCAGCTCTTCGCACTCGTACACGCGCTCAAGCTGAATTCCATTCTTGAGTTGGTGCCTGAAACATGGACGCCAGCGGAGCCGCTTCCCGCAATCAGGGTAGCTGGCGGCACCGCACTGAGCCCGAAACAACAATTGTCCGTGGAGAGCCTTCTGGCCTCCGCATTTGCGGAAGAGCTTCTTAGGAAGCGGAATCCATGATCAGGAATGCCAACAAGGAGAAGGCGACGCAGGCTGCACGGCAGTTGCTGGCTCAATTTTCGATCAAGTCTGTTCCAGTGCCACTGGACCGAATCGTCAAAGCCCTCGGCATACGGGTAGAATATGCGCCGCTGGATGGTGAACTATCTGGCCTTGCATATGTTCGCGAAGGCGTGCCGATCGTTGGCATAAACACGCTTCACGCGCCCAACCGCCAGCGGTTCACCCTCGCCCACGAATTGGCACATGTCCAACTTCACGGGCCGGAACTTGAAAACGCAGTACATGTCGACCGAGGATCATTGCGACGCGACGCTGTTTCCGCAACCGGTACCGATCCAATCGAAATTGAGGCGAACACTTTCGCCGCCGAACTTCTCATGCCGCAAGACCTTCTGCTGGCAATTCTTAATGGCCGATCTGTCGATCTCGAAGACGACGACGCCGTTGCCGCCCTCGCAAAGCGTTTTCGCGTCAGCGAGGCAGCGATGAGGTTCAGACTAGATTCGCTTGGAGAGCCGAGTTGAGCTTTGTCCTCTACGACGTCGAAACGACCGGGTTGGCGAAGCACTTCGATCAGATTGTGCATTTCGCAGCGGTCCGGACCGACGCCGATTTGAGGATCGTGGATAGGTTGCAACTACGCTGCCGGTTAATGCCCCACATAATTCCATCTCCTGAAGCGTTACACGTAACAGAGCTCGGAATCGACCAGCTCACTGACCCATCGCTTCCCTCTCACCTGGAGATGGTGACTGAAATCCACCGGGTGCTTCAATCATGGCGCCCGGCACTTTTTCTCGGCTTCAACTCTTTGTCCTTCGATGAGGAATTTTTACATCATGCTTTTTACCAATGCCTCCACGACCCCTATCTGACCAACACGCAAGGCAGCGCACGCGCTGATGTGCTCGGCCTTTGCCGACTAACAGCAGCCTTACGTCCAGACGTTTTGCAGCCGGCGTCGGACGAGCACGGGCGTACTGTGTTCAAGCTGAAGCCCCTGGCGGAGGCAAACGGCCTGACGGTGACATTGGCGCATGACGCAATGGCGGATGTGCGCACAATGCACGCGCTTTGCGATGTTATTCGGACGCGCGCTCCAGAAATCTGGTCGCAATTCATGCGCTTCAGCCAGAAAGCAAGCGTTGAGGCCTTCGTCACCGACGAAGACGCATTCCTGGTATCGGAGTTGGTTGGCAACCAACATCGCACACGCATCGTTACCCGTATTGGACAACATAGCGAGCAAGCGATACGGCAATATTGCCTTGATCTCACTGCCGATTTTGAATTGCTCGGCAGGCTTTCGGACGATGATCTTATTGCAGTGTGCAAGTCACCCCAGCGGCCGATTGTGACGGTGCGTACGAATGCCGCGCCAACGCTTTGGGCACTTTACGACGCGCTACCCGAACACTTTGCGCCCTTTGACGAGGCGGAAGTGCTCGAACGTGTCACTAATCTTCGGGAAGATCGATCCTTTCAAGAAAGGCTTCGCTGGGCCGCGCAGGCGGCTGAGAAGGTATATCCGCCGTCTCCCCACGTTGAAGAGCAACTCTACCAAGGCGGATTTCCGCCGCCGCAGGACAGGGCTCTCATGGCAGAGTTTCACAGTGCCCACTGGGAGCAAAAGGCGGCCTTGGCACGCAATTTTCAAGATCAACGATATCGCCGCCTGGCGCTGCGACTAATCTATTTTGAGCGTCCTGATCTAATGTCAGTCGACCTGCGTCAAACCTGGCAGACTGAACTTCATAATCGCCTAATGGCTCCAGTCGAGGCAGAATCCCGATGGCGTTCAATACCCGCAGCGCGCCAGGAAGCCGAACGATTGATCGCCGGCGAACTCGATGGTGATCAGTTGATCCGCCAACGCCAGTTCTTACACTACCTAGACGCTGAAGTCAGGCGGATTGCATTCACCAATGTGGCTTGACACTATGCTCTACCGCCCCCGAAACTGTGCAAACCTTTCCTCAAGACGGCCTTTGTCGGGATAGTCCTGGCCACGGGTCGGCAGCTTGATAAGCTGCCCCGCCATAGCTTTAAGCCCATACTCGAACATGGGACCGTCGTTTATCGAAAGCAGCGCGTCGCTCACATGAATCCGGTAATCTGCATCGATGCCAATCAAATTGGCATCAAACGCCGCATGATGAATTTTCGAAAGCGGAAGACCGTTTTGGACGATCGGTTGTCCGAGATCTTCGTCTTTGTCCGGCATAATGTGGGCAGCGTCGAGCAGCCGCGCTTCCGGCAACCCGGTGATCGCGCATCTATTGCCATAGGCGCTTAAAATGGCCTCACGGAACGTGGCTTGATGAAGACGCTGCCGAACTAGCCGCAAACCGTATCGTCGCTCCGGTGCATCTGGAATGGACCAATCCTTATTCGTTGTTGCTGGAGCGCCGAAGGCAAGGCGTACCTTCAAATCCGATGCTGACCATTCGGCGACATAAGTGGGCCAGATGAATGTGTAGCGCTGAGGCGCCACACCAAGGAAGTAAAGGATGGGAGTTTGACCATCCCGTGCTTCACGCAGCCACCGATTGTCAGCGGCACCTGCGTCCGTACCCATGAATGCATAGTCAATGAGTTCATCGCCACGCTCGATTTGTGCATGAACCGTGCGTTGATCGTCATACCAGACACGCGCGCCAGTTCGCGGATAAACGGTCCGGACACTGAGCAAATACTTCATGGACGCCGGCTTGAATATTCCTCGCTGAGGGTTGATCAGCGGAATTCGCTGCCCGTCTACGAAGAATCCTGCCCGTAATTCGTCTGCTGTGATTACCCCGCCAGCGCTCGCACGTTTGATGTGTTCGACGGCCGCCAATCGAATGCGCGTATCTGTCGGAGCTTCACTCATGGCATCGTCCAGTCGGCAGCAAAGGGGAGGTTATGAGAGAAGTGTTCATCCCAGATACCGATGCTCTCGATGCCACGACAACGCGTCGGCTGATGGCGCAGCATGTCGGTTCTTGGGAGGGCGAATGGGCGTTCCGTGAAGATCATAGTAGTGCCGACCGTTATCGAAGTCAGCTTTCAAACGGCCACTAACCTCGAACCGGCCATCCGGCGAGACAGTCACATATCCGAGGTCGAAAAGCCGGTGGATGTCAGTGCGAAGGAGCAAACCGTTCGAAGCCGCGTGCTCTCCACCGGCCTCGAAAGCACGGATGTGGGCGGCATCCAAAATCGGCAGGGTCTTTTCGCCCGAGACAGCGCAACGGCGTTCGTAGCTATCGGTGATCGTCAGGCGAAACGCGCCCTGCCCTAATCTCGGCTTGATCAGCGTCGGCTTGCCGAAGCGCTCAGCCATGACCTGCTCTGTATTTCGAATCTCAGGAACCGAGTTCAATCGCTCTGTGACTGCAGACCATAGATATTGCCCATCCCCTTCCTCCGCGCTGAATCCCTTGCCGGTCACGATGTTTGGCGACCAGCTCTCCGGAACAGGCAGCCAGAGCTCCCGCGGCCAAAAGAACGGCTGGGTCAGTATTCGACAACCGATGACTGGATCCTGTTTGTCGTCCAGAGCAATTGGATCCCGGCGATAGCTCGCAATTCGCGTCCGCATTTCAGAGCGACTGGAAACGCCGTTCTTAAGGCCAAAGGCTTCCCAGGCCAGAGACAGTGGCGCGATTGACGCGTGACCGAAGATGCCGCCACCAACGATGAAGTTGTTTGGCGAATGCAGCTTGAAGAGGAATAGTTCGCCGGGCTGAAGCGCACGAAACTGCGTCGTCCCGCTGGGTTGCCAGAAATTGACTTCGTCATGCGGAACAGAGGCGCTCAACTGATCGAACCAGGCCTTGTCCGTAACGCCGACGAAGAGACGGACCATGGTCTAGCCTCTCAGTTCGGCTGTGTTTGCGGCGCCGACGTTCTGGCAATCCACATTGTCAGCGCCGTACCCCGAAAGCCGACTACTGCGGAGCATAGATTGCTGGTCGTCGTCTTGTTCCTCTTCACTTTGGCGTTCCCCACGCGTCCTCCGTGTCTCATGTCGCGAGCACCCGCCTGAGATCAGACAACAGCTTTTCGCGTCGGCCCTCCGAAAGTTTGGCCAAGTTGTCGATCTTCCAGCGCACCGCCGGCAAGTCCGCGGCTCCAGGCACGCCTAGCAAGTCCCAATCTGGCTCGCCGGCCTTGAAGGAGAGAAGAAAGCGCCGGTGCTCGGCAGGCATCTTGCCAACGACCTCGGCGATTAAAGCTTCACGAGCATCGTACAACGCCTCGAGGGTCACTGGCTCTTCCGTCATGCCGGCAAACCCCGCGTCAAACTCGTGGCGCAAATCCTTGCGCGTCGGCGCCAAGACCTCGCCCATCGGCCTGTTGTGGCTCAGAATGTAGACAATGGAGGCACGCCGCAGCTCATCGGATATTCCCTCATTCGCGAGCAGATCCCTGACATCGAACAAATCTCGCGGATGCTGCCGATCCAAGGCGGCGACGATCTTGCCGGCATAGAGGTCCGGGAAGGACACAACGGGCACCTCGGCATATCCGAAGAGCTCTTCGACCCGGTCGCAAACCGCCCGTGTCTCCGGAGAGTAGACGCAACCACGAATGACGGGCGTCACCTCGATTTTGATCTGCACGCCGTCGGAGGCAACCAGCACCTTTGTTGCAGCACCTTCGCTGTGCAGCGGCACGGCCTGGGTGCGGCTACGCGGTACACTCTCCGCTATTCGAGCGGCAATCCGTCGTATGGCGGCATCGATATTGGCGAGGGACGTCGCGCGATCCTCGACCGGCAGATAGGTCAGATCGATATCGACCGACAGACGTGGAAGGTCTCTGACGAAGAGATTGATGGCCGTGCCGCCCTTCAACGCAAAGACGTTCTCCTCTGCAACGAGCGGCAGAACCCGAACGAGGAGACTGACTTGCGCGCGATAGGCTTCAGACGCCGGCATCGAGTGTCTCCGGCACAGTGATCTGATACTTGCTGTCCAGTCGACCGCCGACCACGATCTGACGCTTGCCATGACCGAGGTCGATACGTTTGAGATCGAGCCGGCCGAACCATGGATGGGCGTGCCGCTCGGCGAACCAGAGAAACAGTCGCTTCACCTTCACGCTCCGGCACGCTTCCAGCACGGCCTGAACCCGCTTCGGGCTCAGTGTGCGGACCGCCTCCATTAGGACGTCCGCCTGATGGAACGTCTCCCGGGATGGGAGCAGGTCAAGAAGTTCGCAAAGAGCGCGCTCGGGCGCGGAGACATCGAGCTCCCATCCCCAATGTCCCCATACGATGCGTGTCCTTCCAGGTGCGTCGGCATCGAAGAGCTTGTCTGCCTTGTGTTCGACGAACTGAGCGTCGGTCGGTATCCGCTCGACCCAGCCGGGCAGACTGCCATAGGCATAGAGGTGGATTTCTGGCTTGCCAGAAAAGCGGAGGTAGTGTGTCAGGCCTTGTAGCTCGAGGGCGCTGCGACCACCGACGTACACGGATTTATCCAGAAGTCGTTGGAGCGAGATGATCACGCGCTGCCAGGCTATCGCCTGATCAGCGTTACTGGTTGGCCGCTGATAGACGCCACGAACGACACCTTCGAGCCAGCCCTGCGCCACATACTTTTCGCGCCACTGCCGACGGTAGCCGTGTTTTTCCAGCCAAGCGGTGTCAACCACCAGCCCCTCGGGGAGCAAGCGATGAAGCTGGTTTATCTTTTCGTTCTTTTGACCTACCATTAGTGGGTGAAAATAGCATGAGTCTAAACCGAAGGGCAAGTTCGGGAATTCGCATTTTCAACCCATCAATGGTAGGCATAAAAGCGCAACATTCAAACCGAGGAGACGGAACGCTTCTGGAAGAGGAAATGGCCAAGCTGCCGAAATTCACGCTTACGCACAACGAGAAGAAAGATCACTGGGATTTGACCAAAGACGGCGCGAGTCGTCCCACGGCGAACTTCGACACCAAATCCGATGCGACCAAAGGCGGCGCCCTCGAGAAGGCTGTCGGCAAGGACGGAGGATCGGTCAAGATCCAGAAGGTCGACGGTCAATTTCAAGAAGAGCGGACTTATCCGCGTGCTGCCGATCCCAAGAAATCGCCGGGCTAATTCGTATCCACCTCCCGGCACTTCAACGAAAGCAACCCACATGCCTCGCACGATCGACGAAGTTATGGCCGATCTTCCTCCAGCCCAGAGGCGATATCACGCGTTGCGTCAAACTCTGCCGTTCCCGCGATGCGACAAAGCCCCAGACGACCCGCCTGCGGCCAAAAGCATAGGCCGCCGCTTGCCGCGTCATCGATAACCTATCGAGACTTCCTCGCTCTCGCCAACCTACCACCGCGAGGGCGTGAAACCGTGATCGTCATCGTCACCAAATAGGCGCTCCGCCTCGAAGCGGTTCTCGATCGCCCGCGGAGATAGAAGAGCCTCGCGCTGCGCCAAGTGCTCTGTGGTCCAAGCCAGAAACGCCGACAATCTCGGGCTCGGTTCGGCCGAAACCTCTTCGGTGAGCATGGCGATGAGACGACGTAGCCGGTCCAGTTCATCAAATTCGGAGAGAAGCGTGCTCAGTCCGTTGGTGCGGCGATCCTGAATGTGTTTGACGCGCGCAGCAAGTTCGCGGCGACGACGCTCCTCCTCAATCCTCCGCTGCTCTGCCTCCCGCCTGAGCCGTTCTTCAGTTTTCGCCGCAGCAAGCACTGCAAGGCCTACAGCGATGTCGCTGGCCATATTCTCCAGCCGCTGAACCTTAGCGTCGCGGAAACTGCGGCGCGGCGCAGCCCCCCGGAAAACATACACCTGCTCGAACTCAAACGAGAGCTGGCCGGTCGAATGATGATCCCATTCCGGAAAGCGAGGCCTGTCGGAGAATAGGTCATCCCAAGAGTTACGCCGTGCTGCACGATCCCTTTTTCGTTCCCATGCTTCCTCCTTGGCTCGCTCAGCATCCGTCAGAACATGCTTTTCTCGCCTGATCGATTCTGCGATTGAGAAGCCGACAGTCTCAGTTTTGGATTTGAACTTCGCCAAGCCCTCGCCCGCGACGAGCTCAAAGCCCTGGAGTGATGCTGCCCGGATGATCCGCGGCAGCGCGATCGCAAGGCGGTCGATCGACAACGATGCCACCTCGCACTTGATGAGCCCAGGCCCGTCAGCAACAACGACACCGATATCGGATGGCTTCGCTTTTCTGAGGCCGGCGAGCGTCCGCTCAATGATCGGGTGCGACGGGGCTGCTTGGCTATCATCACCTTCAGACGCAAGGATACGTGCCTGTTCGCGTACGCCCGCAAGTGCGGCAGCTTCGCGGCCCAGATCCGCATTGGCAATTGTGATCCCATGAGCACTCCCTGCCTTGGCTTTCGGCAGCGGCGTTTGCTTCACCTTTTTCCCAGCCGCTTTCTTTGCTCACCAGCCAAGAGGTGGATTAGGGATCTCATGCTTCCTGCAAATCTTATGAAGCGCGACATCGGAGATCGCGAACTCCTTCGCTAGATGCGTCAGCGGCTTCGACCAGACCAATTCGTAAAACTCTTCACGTGTAAAAACTCGTGCCACAGCGATCCTTTCGATGTTCAGCTTGTCTTACCGCACATCGGCCGACGACCTTCTAAGCCGTCGACGCCAAACGCAGCGGAATCAATTCTGCCCATCAATTCATGTGACCGCAGGCCTTTGTGCAACAGCCCGTTGCACAATGATCGAAGCCTAGGAGAATTGTAAGCGCCGTCTCTGTCCCATTGGGTCTGCTGCTTTTTGAGCATATTCTCATCTGGCCTCGTCGGACCGGACGGGTGGCGATCCCTTGAAGCTGGCTTTCTGTTGGGCGCACGGGCGCAGAAAGCTGATCAAGGCCACGCCAAAGAGTGGATCGCCCATCGTCGACGAGGCGCTGGTGCGGATCGCCGCGCTCTACAAGATCGAAGACAGTATCCGGGGTTGCGATCGCGAACATCGCCGGGCAGTTCGACAGGACCTCCCGCTGGTGGACGAGTTCTTCACCTGGCTGGCAGCGCAAGCCAAACGCGTCTCACGCAAGTCTGACCTCGGAAAAGCCCTGGCCTATATGCTGACGCGACAGGACGGCTTCCGGCTGTTCCTGGACGACGGCCACGTCGATATCGACTCCAACCTGGTGGAAAACGCGATCCGCCGACCCGCCATGAATCGCCGCAATGCGCTCTTTGCGGGCCACGATGAAGGGGGCCGCAATGGGGCATCGATGTCTTTTGCCAGGTGGCCGTTTGCGAGGCGGGTGAAGAGGTCGCACAGATAGGCGTAAGGCTCAACGCCGTTCATTTTACAAGTGCCGATCAGGCTGGCAAACCGGGCCCTCATGCCCTGGGCCTATGCCGCCCGCATCAAGGCCTCACAATGAGCTCGTCAGATACTATCGGGTGAGCTCACATCCGGCCCTCCCGCAAGACCATCAAGCTGCTGCAACTGATAAATCAATAGGTCGTGGACGGCGCATACTCTCGATTAATGACGGCAAAAAGATCATCGAGGCACTGCAGAGCGCGGCCGCGAGCCACGAGACGGAGACTTTTTGTCTCTATCGTCGAGTCCATCCAGATTTGCCATACGTTCCGGCCAGTCGAACATACACGACGCGCCGGCCCCGGAATGATGCGAGATTCAATTTCCGCAGGATATGCTGCTTTTATTAGCTCTCAACCTTTTTTCTCCCCTTGCCACCTCCAGTACCAAAGGCCACTGTGACGTCAGTTTTTAAAATGTGGAGCGATCCTCTCGGGCTGAACCACGGGAGACGGAAAACTGATACGCTCTGCAGGCCTCAATCGCAGAAGGCTCATGAAATCCCCAGGTCCAGCCCGAGGGGTTCGCTCCAGTTCTTAATAACAATTCAAAGTGCAGCATAGTAATTTATGAGGGCCTGACCTTTCGGAGAAATTCACTTGAAAGGCCCTTCAATGAAACCCGCGATCCGGCCTCTCGGGGTTATAAGATAGGTAATCGGCATGCCGCATACCGGCAACGGCGCTTCAGCGGATGCCCATGCTTGCGTGAGTGATATGCTCGGATCGGTCAGGACGCGAAGATGCCTGATCCCAGCTCCTGAACAAATTCAGCGACCCGGGCACCGTCCGAGAGATCGACATAAATGGCAACGACGTTCGCGTTATACTGCCCCTTTGCCGCGAAAAAAGCCGTCCCGTGCCCTTAGGTCGATACGGTAGGCGACGCACCAGGTGGCCCAAAGATTGAGAAGCGTTACCCGTCCGGCTCTGGGCGAAAATCAGAAGGAGCCTCGCTTCCTCTCCGTTGACGATCGAGAAAAGTTGTAATGAATTGTTGCCGCCGGCTTCTCTGGCAAACTTCGTTCGCAACATTCCCCCGCAGGGCAATATTCAGAAATATCAGGACGTATTGTGTTCATATGACCCGGCTAGCCTCGGCATCAGTCAATCGTAATAAAGGCACTGATCATGAGGCAACGATACATCGTCGCGACTTTGCTGATAACCGCTATCGGCGGCGTCGCCACTTCCGCGCTCGCCCTCCGCGATGTTCTTACCACAGATCAGCCTGCAAAGCTTGAGGATGCCGAACGATCCCTCGTTCCCGGGCCTCATGCGTTTCGCTGATCGCAACAGAGGTTCGCTCAGGAGAAGCCTCTCTGGGCTGATCGGTTCCGCGAGCGCCCCGCCGGGCGTTCCCGGACCTTCCGCGCTAGCACCGCCCTCCTGCCGGGAAACGCCGACTGCGTCCCGAAACGTTCGGTAGCCTGCACCATCAGCAAAAGCTAGCGCAAAAGACCAATTGATCAGGAATAAAAGAGCTTGTCGACATGTTCGTGCTCAAGCAGACGCCTGCCAAATATAGTCATAGCTGCCGCGGTTGCCGGTATGCTGACAGGCTGCGTTGTCGGCCCGATTACCGGACACCCGCCCTCATAATGCCGCCTCACTGGGGCAGCAAAGCCCCAAGGAAACCGTTGAAGACGCCGCAATTGTCGCAATGGTGGAAGCAGCTCAATGATCCTACACTCGATGCGCTGATCGAGGAGGCGATGGCCGGCAATTTGGACGTCGCAACGGCCAAGGCTAAAATCCGCGAAGCGCGCGCCACGTACCGCGAACAGAAAGGCGCATTGCTGCCGACTGTCGAGGGAACCGGCGCGGGAACGCGAACACGCACATCGGCCACATCGAGCGGCACAGCCGACGCCACCTTCTCCACGCTCTATGACGGCGGCTTCGACGTTGGCAACGTCCACGTGCGCATTATCGGTGTGATTGCCGCACAGCAGGGCGGCTTCGGCTCCAGCGACAATATTTCGATCTACCTTCCCTACACCAGTGTACAGAATCGCTTCGTGGGCGACATGTCGTTGCGCAGCGTTACCGTACGCGTCGCGGACGACGCCGACAATTCGACGGCCGGGAGGGCAGTGACGCATTTTCTGGATCGACGGCACGGCACCAGGGATTTCTTCATCCTCAACACCGACGATATCCGCAAGACGATCGCCACTACTATTCGGACGATGACCCTGCTCATCTCATCTATCGCCGTCATCTCGCTGCTGGTCGGCGGCATCGGAGTCATGAACATCATGCTCGCCTCGGTTTCCGAACGCGTCGCCGAAATCGGCGTGCGTATGGCAGTCGGAGCGAGACGCCAGGACATCCTGCAGCAATTCCTCATTGAAGCCGTACTGGTCTGTCTGCTCGGCGGGACGTCGGGCGTTGCAACGGCGCTCGGCTTTGGTCCCATATTCGATTACTTCGGTTCCAATTTTACTTTGGTCTACTCGGCGAGTTCAATCATCCTCGACTTCACTTGCTCCTGCGCCATCGGCCTTGCGTTCGGCTACCTGCCGGCGCGCAACGCTTCGCTGCTCGATCCCGTGGCGGCGCTCTCAAGAGACCTATTATTCCGGATAAACCGCTGTGGCGTTGCCGGATTAAATGCAAAAGACATTGAGTGACGCTATTAGATTCCCTCATTGGATGCAGCTTGTTCATCGAGAAACATGAAGTTGATATTACGTGAAGGCACAGCGATGGAATTAAATTTTCCTCCGGCCCCTCAATCAGAGGACGCTGACGATTTCGCCAAGGAATGCCAGCGCCGCTTGCAGCCCATCATCAACGAAGTACTCCGAACCGCGGTCGGAGCTGGATGGAGCGAAAGCGATGTTCTTCTGGCGATGGCCGACCTTGCCTGGGACCTCTATGAAAGGTGTCGAAGCGATTCCAGCAGCCATTGATAGGGAAACGACAAGAACGGTTGGGTAAGCAGCGCCTAACCCCCCCGCAGCGGCCGCCGCTTCAAAGTTTCAGGAATCTGCAAAGATCAGGGAAACCTCGACGTACGTTGGGATAAATATCCGTTCTTAGAGAGAGGCGAGCCCGCATCGAATATGGTCAGGCGGCGAAAATCTGCGGATGAGAGCACGATAACCGGCGATGTCACGTTGTCGGTGGCTTAACGGTTGGCAGATAATCGGGCGGGGATGAGCGAACCGACGATCAGTTACAAGAACCACCGCTTTCCACATCAGATCATCGCGCATGCGGTCTGGCTGTATTTTCGGTTCCCCTTGAGCTTGCGGCTGGTCGAAGAAATGCTGTTGGAGCGCGGCATCGTCGTGTCTTACGAAACGATCCGGCGATGGAGCCGAAAATTCGGAGCGGCTCATGCGAAGCAGTTGCGCAAAAAGAAACCGTCTCGAAAAGATATCTGGCATTTGGACGAGGTGGCGATTTCCATCCGCGGCCGAAAACATTGGCTTTGGCGTGCCGTTGATCAGGACGGTTACGTTCTGGATGAGATCGTCCAGGCCCGCCGCGATACCAGGCCTGCCAATCGATTGCTGGTCAGGCTGCTGAGGAAGCAAGGCCTGACGCCGAAACGCATCGTCACCGACAAACTGCGCCCGTACGGAGCGGCAAGACGGGATGTGATGCCCGCTGTCGAACATCGATCGCATAAAGGCCTGAACAATCGCGCGGAGAATTCCCACGTGCCGCTTCGAAAAGGAGAACGAATGATGCAGGGCTTCCGATCTGTCGGAGGCTTGCAACGTTTCATCTCGGCCTTTTTAGCAGTCAGAAATCTCTTCGTCGCACCGCATCACAAACGCTCAGCCGTGGCGACCCACATTCATCGAATTCGCGCAATGGCGCAGTGGAAAGTCGCGACCGCCGCTACTGCATAAGCTCACTGACAAACGCCTGGTCGGGCTTTGGTGAAACAACGTGACATCGCCGCTGCAACTGATAAATCAATGGGTCGTGGACGGCGCATACGGAGAATTTGTGTCTATTTCTGTTTATTTAACTCTGGAAGAAGTTGTCGAACGCTATCGAAATCAAGTTAGCGAGGGCACGTTGCGCAACTGGCGATCGAAGAGGATCGGGCCATCATTCATTAAAATCGGCAAATCGGTTCTGTACCCGGTCAACGAGCTAGATCGCTGGGATCGTTCAAACCTCGTCCCATGCCAACGCACGCGATACCTCCCGTTTGATACTACTGACGCTGAGACCAGCGTGATCTGAGCGTCGGCATGAGCCTCGTCCCGTTGTCGAGGGGCTCATGCCTACTGAAGCAAACGGCTGCGAACATCGCTTCTAGCGAGGCACTTGTCGCGATCTGCATTCCCCCGTAACCTTAGTTGCCACAGTGACTCGTGCTCGTGCATGCGTTTCTGGAAGCTGGAAGGATCGGGCGGAATACGGCGGGATGGTCACGGAATGTCATTTGTTTCAGACACCAAACCCATACCCCAGTTCATCCGCAAGCGTACATAACATGCTGATAAACAACGACTTATTTCGTTGGCTGTTTTGATCCACAACCACCCGTCGGGCGATCCGACACCGTCACGCGCCGACATCGACATGACCAAGACGATCATCGACACCGCCAAGCCTTTAGGCATCGCCGTTCACGACCACGTTATTATCGGCAAGAACGGCCATGTCAGTTTTCGTGCATTACGCTTAATTTAGAATTTCGCGCCGAAAGCGATAGATATATTTAAGAAACCGCGAGATCAATTTGATATTGGATGACAATTAGGATTCAATCCGATCGGATATCTGCGGCATCTCCGATTATGCCGTTGCGATCGCCACTCCCATTTTTCAGTTCAGCGTCAGCATCATCTGGCAGAAGATCATCACATCCGATCGGCATATGCACCGGCGGAAGCCGTTGTTTTGATTTGGCCTGTCGCCGAGACGTGGGTCGCCGGAGATTATATGCAGAAGACAGCGCCGACGCTTGCTCATCGCCTCCTTCGTATTGGTCGCGGCGCGCTTGTCGCCGCGGGAGCCTTTGCAGCGGTTGCCGGCGGGTTCTATGCTCATATGCTCTGGACGACGAATTTCCATTCGGTCATTGCCGGCGAGCTTTACCGTTCCTCGCAACCGTCTGCCAGCACCATTGCCGAGTTTCAAAAGCAATACGGCATCAAGACCATCATCAACCTGCGCGGAGACAATACCGGGCGCCATTGGTATGATAACGAAGTTGCCGAGGCGAAAGAGCTCAACATCAACCATATCGATTTTCACATGTCTGCCGGACGCGAGCTGACGCAGGCTCAGGCCGAGCAGCTCGTCGATATCATGCGCAACGCACCGAAGCCGATTCTCATCCATTGCCAGGCGGGCGCCGACAGGACCGGCCTTGCGTCAGCCCTTTACCTCGCCGCCATTGCCAAAGCGAATGAGGCAACCGCGGAAGGTCAGATGTCGATCATCTACGGTCACCTGCCATTTTCCTTCACGCGTGCCTACGCCATGGACCGTACCTTCGAGAAGCTGGAATCTTGGCTTGGCCTTTCGGCATCCTGATTGCCTGATTTTCTCGTTAGATAATCTGTAACAT
>NZ_JAUQTZ010000149.1:0-15337 GCF_059803845.1 Rhizobium sp. UFLA01-1127
TAAGCCTACAGGATCTGGGGCGAATAGAGCGCAGCTCTGATGTCGTCAGCCACTCGAGACGTCCTTCACACCATAAGTGATCGCTCGCTTTGAACCAAATTCGGCGGCACCAAACAAAGGCACTGACCAAGACAGAGATCGAATGCCGAGGTCTCTCCGGCAGCCAGCCCCCGCAGTTCATATCTGCGGCGACCTCATGCACATGCACGATTGTAGGGTACTGCTTACTTAACATTACCGATAGTAATTGCCAACGGTCACGGGGAAAGCCAGGAAAATGCCATTCGGATCCTCCGCAATGCGCCTCTCTGCGAACGAGGGATCAAGCCACGAGCGAGATGCCAAAGATACTGGAATTCCGGCAGGGGTGGTACATTTGGCCTCAAGCCACTCAGGGGCGGTTTAATCATCAGGCCATCCACGGCTGAGTAGAACCGCAGGCGCCAATCAACATCGCGTTTGAAGTGTAGAGATGGTACGGTCTCGGCTGCTCCGCCGCCTTCAAAGGCAACATGACGAAGAACATTTGCAAGATCTGGCTGCTGACAACGCTCGAGAATATCGGAGAACCATGCAAGCCATTCGAGATCGCTCCGTTTGGGGATCTGGTGAATGCTTTTTCGATCGCTGCAATGCCGGCTGGAGGTAAAACGATCGTCTTTGCGGTCGAGTTGATCAAGGACAATGCGAGCATGCCTGAGTTCGTCGTGGGACAAGCGTGGATAGAAGCCTTGTAGCCTGCGCGCCTGATCAAGATGGCCTCTACAGATCATGGCAAGGAGGCAATAGGCCCATTCGACTGGATCCGGGTCGGCCGCCCCATAGTCAATCATCGTTACCTTGACCATGTTTACCAGAAGGCCGTAGGCGCGATCTGCATCGCCCTGCCGCAATGCGCATATTGCGAGACGGAATTTGGCTTCAGGCAGATAAGAAACGTAGTCCAGGCAGCGGAGATAGCACTGCTTGGCCTCCTCCACTCTGTCCTGTTCAAGAAGAAAATCGCCTTGCTTCAGTAAAGCGCGATCACTCGCTTCCCCGATAACGTGGATGCTCTCTCGCTGTGAGGTGCGCTCCACCTTGATAAGATCGCTGAATGGTCCGGGCTGGATGATTTTTTCGCCAGATCGCAGGCCTTTGTTCAATATGAACCATTGATATATTTGCGGCCTGTCATTCAGCGTATGACGCGAGTGGGTCAAATTGTAACCGGCTGCAGCGATTCGTTGTGCTTCGTCGGGATGAGCAAAGAGATAGTCTAGTCGATCCACAACATTGCGGTGGTCGGCAAAGACACAGTTCTCCATATCGGCAAAGCCAGCCGCCTCTACTGCTGCGGTACGTTCCGTTACTAAACAGGCGTTCGCCCCCGGAATCTCAAAGTGCTTCCGCACAACCTCGCCAGCAACAGTTCCGCAGGTAGGGACGACGATGCTTGCGTTGAGGACGCGCGCATAGGCCTCTCCCGATAGCTGCTGGGAGGCAAGCTTGCTCTCATATGTGTGTTGCGGTGATATTAGACAGGGGTAGCGGTCTCGGATTAACGGGAAGACCTTCTGTCGCCAAGGGTATAGACCACTGACCTGGCCCGTGAGGGTAACTGGTATGATCTTGTGCTGGCGATAGTCGTAGTAAATCTCGGGATCGATGAAATTTGGCCAGACGAATAGGTTACCCTTCAACTCCGGCATATATTCTGGTGTCATCGTTCCGATCGAGAAATATGTATCGATACCCCACTGCTCCATATCGGAAAGGAAGCCGGTGCGCCGGTCGCACCATGGATCGGCATTATGAAGGCCCAGCTTCGGGACGTCGATATGAGAACGAGTGTTGGTGACTTTTATCCGCCGTGAACCATGTGACCGATAGCCGCTTTCAAACAGCGTCAGATCCGGTTCGTACCTGTCGCATGTCTCTGCGTAATCGCAATCGTGGTTTATGACGACGACATCGAAGTGCGTCGCAAGGCATTTGACCTGCTGCTGCATATGCAGCAGCAGGTAACCGGCGCCGTTCACATTGGGATGATGATCCCACTGAAAGAAAACGAGCCTTGGCTTTTGAAGATCTGCGTTGCTATCCATGTCCTTATCTGATGGCTTCTGAAACGGGACGTCCGGCGTTCGGAAGCAGCAGATTCGGATAAGCCTGGTGCAAGGAATTGGCGCTGAGCATGGTCCCGCCCCCTCCGGAAAGCTTCCACTCGAAATAGGCGATCGTTCTCTCGAGCCCTTCATGCAGGCTCACCGTCGGCTGCCAGCCAAGTTCCTTCGTTGCGCAACTGATATCCGGCTTCCGCTGTATGGGATCGTCCGCCGGCAGAGGCTTGAAGGTGATGCCTGATTTCGATCCAGTCATTTCGATCACCATTTCGGCCAATTCACGCACCTGGAATTCTACAGGGTTGCCGAGATTAATTGGACCCGTCACCCCGGTGGGCGCACCCATCAGACGAATGAAGCCGTCGATCAGATCATCCACATAGCAGAACGACCGTGTCTGCGTGCCGTTTCCGAAAATGGTGATCGGCTCTCCTCGAAGCGCCTGGACGATGAAATTGGAGACAACTCGGCCGTCATTGGTCTGCATACGCGGCCCATATGTATTGAAGATCCGAGCCACCCGGATTTCCACGCCATATTGACGATGGTAGTCGAAAAACAGAGTCTCGGCGCACCGCTTGCCTTCATCATAGCATGCCCGCGGCCCTATGGGATTGACACTGCCTCGATAATCCTCGGTCTGAGGGTGGACTGTCGGATCTCCATAAACTTCGCTCGTGGATGCCTGAAAGATCTTCGCCTTGGTGCGTTTGGCCAAACCAAGCATGTTGATGGCCCCATGAACATTGGTCTTTACGGTCTGCACGGGATCGAACTGGTAGTGGACCGGTGATGCTGGGCAGGCGAGATTGTAGATCTCGTCAACCTCCACATAAAGCGGGAAGGTGATGTCGTGGCGAAGAACCTCAAAGCGAGGATCGTCGAGAAGATGCAGCACATTTTCGCGCGAACCGGTGTAGTAATTGTCCACGCAAAGGACGTCATTGCCTTCTCGCAGAAGCCTTTCGCACAAGAATGACCCCAGAAAGCCAGTGCCACCGGTTACCATAATTCGCCTTTGTCCATGCATTGGTGTGCTCCATTGTTGATGGTTGCCTCGCAGATGGCGAGGATGGTCAGTAGGCTCCCCTGCCTTTAAAGACCGCAGGGATTGTGCTGAGAAGAATTTGGCAGTCCAACCACGGGGACCGGTTGTCGATGTAGTATTCGTCGAGTTGCTGCTGCAGTTCGATATCCGCATTGCTTCGTTCGGATATTTGCCAAAGGCCTGTGAGCCCCGGCATGACGGAGCGCCGCTTGTCTCGAAACTCGCCGTCCATGGCCCGAAGGTGGTATTCCGGAAACGGACGCGGTCCGACGATGGCCATCTGGCCCGCAATGATGTTCGCCAATTGCGGGAGCTCGTCGATGCTCGAAGAGCGCAGCACATGACCTATAACCGGAAGGATACGCGGGTCATCCTTGAGTTTGAAGTGGCTCGACCACTCGGCTCGCATGGCAGGGTTGTCTCGGAATAATGCTTCAAGGCGCTGTTCTGCATCTTGGTACATTGTCCTCAATTTCAGGACACGTACCGGCCTGCCGAACCGTCCTTCCCTAGTGTGTCGAAAGAAGACAGGACCTGGATCGATGGCATAGATCGCGGCCGCTGCAAGCGCGACGAATGGCGCGGCAACGATCGTTGCAGGGATGGCGATTGCGAGATCGAATATCCGCCGAACCGGATCGGAGTTGACCGAACTCGCGCCGGTGGCGAGCCGAATGCCGATCTCTCCGCCGATATCCGCAGGTCGCAAACCGCTTACCTTTAGGCTCGGCGTGTCGGACAGCAAAATGACTTCGGCGAACTTTCGGCGCATCGCCGCCAACTCGGCGACAAGCGAGCCGGTATCACCCGCAATCAAGGCAATAGATGGCCCGTTATCGGCTAGTGCTGCTGAAGCATCGGGTGAATAGGGTTCCGGCCGGATACCATACTGCCAATGGTCGGCGAAATGCGCCATAAGCGCGGGCATGCGGTTGCGGCTCCCTATGATTGCCGCCCGCTCTCCCCAGATTCCAAGTCTCCAGCACAGGCCTCGTGCGACCCAGCGTATGGCGGGCTGAATAATCAGCCCGAGGCCAAGAAAGCCAAGGACGCCAAGCAGCAGTCGCGATCCTTCCGGCAGCAGGATCGCCCCAAGCGCTGCAAAGACAGCCACTTTCATGGATGCTATCGCGCGGCGACGCAGATGCTCGTGGTCATGGAGCCGATATCCGGGATAGAGAGCATCCGATGCATAAAGAATGATCGCCGCCAAGGCTGCGAAGGCGAAAATGCGCTCCAGAATCGTGTTCTCCGAACCGTTCGGAAGAAACGGCAGGAGAAGAAAATAGGCTATAAGATAGCTCGCGATGTCGCCAGCAACCAAAAGTGACGACGTGGCAAGCCTGCTCTGCTTGCGGAATTCGGCGGCCTTGGTAGGGTTTGTTACGGGTCGGACAGGCGCTGGCGACGCAAATGAGGACATGATGGTTTTACTCCCCTACATTGGTTGTCTCGACGCTCGATCCACCAACCTCATCTTCGATCGGAAACTTCCGAAGCCCTAGTCTCTGGAATACAGACAGCGAGATGAAGGCCGGCACGACGACCGCATATCGGCGCCACAGCCGCCGGGGCTCGCATAGAAGACGGAACGCCCATTCAAAACCGCTTCTTTGGATTATCTTCGGAGCTTGCCGCTTGAGACCGGCGTGGAAATCGAAAGCGGCTCCAACACCGATGAGCATCGACGCTTCCAGACGCTCGCGCATGCGCGCCATCCAGAGTTCCTGCTTGGGGCTGCCAAGCCCGACCCAGATGACATCGGCGCCCGATCGATTGATCCGGTCGGCAATATCGGCTTCCTCTTGCTGAGACAGTTCATGAAAAGGCGGCGCATAGGAGCCGGCTATCCGCGCCTCGGGGAATCTTGCGAGAAGTCGCGCCTGCAGCTGCTCGAGCGTCTTGGCTGTTGCGCCATAAATGAAGTGGCGCACCCCCCTGGAACTGCCAGCCTCGAACACAGATAGCATCAGATCAGGTCCGTAGACCCTGCCGCTTTCCGAATGGCCAGCATGCTTCAATGCCCATACCAACGGCATGCCGTCGGGTGTCACCAGAAACGCCCGGTTATGTACAGACCGAAGCTCGGGATCCGTTTGACAGCGGACGACACCGTGTGCGTCCCGAACGCACACATATTCTTTCTTTCCTTCTTCGATCGCCTTTTGAATAAGTCCGGTCGCGCTTTTAAGATTAACCGCCGAAATGCGAACACCAAGGACATTAGTCCATTCAAATGAGCCTATTGAATTGGGAACTGAAGTTTGGCTGCTGTCCGACGTTTGCGCTCTCATGGCCTATGCCTTCACGACCTGAACTGACGCAAGAATATGACGCTAGGCCGATTGCCTCCATAGTTGCCATCGCAGCCGTTGGACGTAAAAAAGACTGCCTATTTATAACTCAACACTGACGTGAATTACGATATTTGAAGTAAGGCACATACATCTTGGTCAACCATATTGCTCTTTTGGATGAGCTCAATTCCAAAAGAATGGTCTGAACGTTTGCAGCGCTGCACAAGATAGTTGCTTTCACGCAAATAATTCTGGGCAATTCCAAGCTACATCGACCATTCATCGCATCCAGACGAGGACTGCAGATGGACGACCTTAGGAAGTTGATGGCGCATGTGGTAACGGTCGTTAGGCGACGGAAGTGTTGAGCTTATCGAAGCAGTGATCGATCAGTTTTGAACTTAACAGGGGTCGAAGTCGTATGCGACGAGGTACTTGCGCGTCGGATCGCATGGCGCACTTGAGTATTGGACGAAAGTGCAGTTCGCGCTTCAAGCCGTTGCGCGAACGCGTAACCATGTTGCTGACCTTTCTCTTTCCATTGCGGATGAGGATTGGGGGGAAATTAAAGATCCCGGCCGTCGCATTCGCAAGAACGGTCGACAACCCAAGTCGCTTGGCATCATTAAACAATAGCGCGCTGAGCTGCGCCAATAGATTCACTCACCGGCAATGTTTGCATGAAATGGCCGTAAAGTTTCTGAAATCGACATAGCTGGAACCCTTATCCCCGGCGAGAGCGCCGCTCGTGACGGTGCACGCCTTTACTGAGAACCCGACACGACGCTGCCGGAGTCCACGCCAGCTCTCTGAAGATCGCCTAGGCTGCCAAACTCCCCCGATGGCAGGATCCTGGGATGTATTCGGAAGCTTTTATCGTTCAGATTGCCGCTGTAGCGATTGCGTGCGAAACGTACCGAGCCCGGCCTGTGGTCAGGCGCATAGACATAGGCGGCAAGCCCGTTGCTGCTTTCGACCGATACAATATTGTCCTCGATCCGATTTGGATCTGCCCATGGGGGATGCCACCCCGTCCCGGTGCCGTCGTCTACGCGAAAGGCTGCGCCCGATCCATGTCGAATGATGTTTCCTGTCACCAAGTTGCTCCAGCCGCCATTGATGCCAATCGCCGATACGTTGTCGGAGAGAGTATTCCCCTCGATGCGTATCCCGCTGGCCTTACCATCGGTGTAGATCGCCCAACTAATAGGAGACGGCCATTCATCGACATTTTCATATCGGGCTGGCCAGAAGGTCCCATCGGCCCTGTTCATAAGTTGGTCTGTGCCAGTGACCACATTGTAACGGATGCTGCTGTTCAGAGGATCAGCCTGCTCGCCCATCATCTTGATGGCGCCACCATCCGCCGTCCGCTGATTGGCGTTGCGGATTACGTTATATTCGATGACTGCGTCATGCACAGCGTCTTGAGGCCCCCATAGCGAACCGCCGGCGATACCGAACTGCGCGGCCTGTTCGATCAAGTTGTGAGCTATCCTGATGTCGTCCGCCGCCTGGAACCAAATCCCCGCACTTTCAAAATAGACCCTTCCGATATCATGGATATGGTTCGACAGGATCCTGGCGCGATCCGATTTGCCGAAGGTACCATAGGCCGTACCAAGGTAAATCCCGTTACCGGCCGCATTTCCGATCGCATTGCCCGCGATCAAAACATCCTTGCTTTCGGACACATGGATTCCAACGCCGACGTTTTCTATGACGTTGCCGAGCAGCTTGACGCGATCGGCATGTTCGACCCGTATGGCGCCAAACCCTCTGGTGTCAGTATCGAATTTGCCGCTACCCTGCGGGGCTCCATCACGAAACTGAAGGCCCGAGACAACTATTCCATCGGCTCCATTCAGCCTGAAGAACGTAGGCAGAAGGCCGGCGACGACCTTAGAACTGGACAATAATCGGTCCATGGGAATGTAGTCGAGATTTCCGGCGTGGCTGTCGTACCACCATTCGCCGGGGGCATCGAGGAAGGCCTCCGCGCCGGTTAAAAAATAGCGGCTGCCTTCCGCAGTGAAGAAATAAGCGGTGCCCTTGGTATGAACGGTCTGGGTTGCCGTGTCGATCGAGATCACCGGGAGCGTGTCGCTACCCCACTGGCTTCCGGGGCGAAAACCACCGACGATGTTTGCGACAAGCCCTTTTGCATCGCTCAACGCCGGAAGGTCGCCGCTGTGGAAGCAAAACCGCGTGTTGCCTTGCCAGCCATTGCTGTCTGATTGGCATTTGGCCGCAAACAGCCACCCTTTGCGCGGATCTCCATCAGGGGGAGCATTGGGAAAACGGGCTTGCGTCTGGAGGACGCCATCTACGAAAAGGTCGCCCACCGCCTTATCTGGAGGTAATTTCAGCGATGCTGTCCAACGACCGTCGGCCCGCGACACCCAATGTTCCACAAGCGGGCCGCCGTGCAGGACCGGTGTCTGACTGCACCTCGAAGTAATGATCAGGCCGGCGTCACGAGAGTCAAAGACTATCGGTTGAGTGAGATAGTAATCTCCATTGCCCATCGCGATTGTGCTTTGCCCCCCCTTCGCGCGCGCGGCATCGCGAGCCCTCTCGATATTGGCAAATGGACCATCGGTGCGTTGAGAGTTTGCTTTGGGAAGGAGGCCGCTCCAAGTGTCTTTACCATCTGGAGAAACATAAAATATGGCCCGGGCGGCGGGTGTGCTGGCCGACAGGTCGCTCAGGGACGTCCCCTTCAGCTTGGCCGAGAAGGTCGCCGGCGAAGCTTCCGCACAAGTCGCTTCCCTGATCGCCGTTTGCAGCCGGTCGGGCGTATCAGCGTCCGAATTCAACAATGCCAGCGTATCTGACTGTAGAAACGGCGTCGCAAGCAAAATGCTCAGGATCGGAGCGAAGCGCAACCTCATGAGATCTGCTACTCCGTTGTTGTACCGCCTGCCGGCGCTCGAGGCACTGAACCGGGGTTTGTCGAAACGACGGGCGCATATAGCGAGACCATGATGATCGCGGTGGCAAACAGAACGAAAATAGCGTCGTTCTGAACAAAAAATATGCTTTCAGTCAGATTCATGACCAAAATCACGACCATGAAGACGTTTAACCAGAGCCAGCCATATTTTTGATCGCGACAATGAAGAGCCGCGCCTTGGTGCACCGCGTGGAAAATCATTAGGACGAACAAAGTCATTCCGATTATTCCGAAATTCAACATGATGTCACGGAATCCATTATGGGCATGAGGAGCCATCCATTGGATCTTTCCCCAGATAATCCATGCTTCGGGGTTCGATTCGGTCCAAAATGCCTGATAGCCGAAGCCAAGTAGCAGATGATCGGCTATCCGACTATCAACTAGCTCCCATAGCGGCACACGGCCCGTCAAAGTGGCGTCCTTACCAAGCGCTTCCAGGAGCGGGACGAGGAATTCGTGCAGCGAAATAAGAAGGCCGACTGACATCTCAACGAAAACCAGGACGAAGACAATGCGCCTGATACCGCGGATTCGCCGCAAGACGCAGTAGAACCCGATCAGACAGTATGCCGATGCCGTCGCGATTATCGCGGTCATCGACCCTGAGCCAACAAGGCAGACTCCACCTGCGACCAACAAAGTGAAAGCGGTTCGCTGTAAGCCTAGAGTACCGTCCATCAGCACGACAGTCGCCGCAAGTATCATCATACTGGCATACCAACCGAGAATGTTTTTGTGAATGAAGATACCCCGTATCGCACCGTCAGACATACGTGCCAGGTGCGGTGAAGCTGCAAAGACGGCCAGGCTAAGAACGATACATGTTCCAAATGTTGCAAATGCTAGCAGAAGCAACCGCCTCGGAGTGAACCGTATCGCCAGCACATAGGCCAGAAGCATTGTAAACAGAAGGCCGACGGCACGCCTCAAGGTCGTCGACGGGCCGACCGACCAGAAGACAGACACAAACGGCAAGGCAACCATCAGGGGAACAAAAAGATTTCGCCGTAATGCTATCCGAAATTGCGGAAAGTTCCGCATCAACATCAATAGGGTATACGCATATACGGGCAGGCAGAGGAGACGCAATATGGACTTGGCCGAATCGTTAAGGTCCCCGGCGGCATCCGCCAACATAAGTGGAAAAACAGCGCCCGTCTGAAGAAAAAGGGACACGCCGGCGCCCCAGTATTCTATGGCCCGCCAGCTGACGGTCGGTCCACTTGCAACTCCAGGCGTATACGGCCTCATTGTCGGTCCCAGCCGGCTTGAACAATCAAGAGAGTGTTGATAGCGGCAATTTGGAAGGACATGAGTCTCCCCTCATAGCTGCGCTAATCACCAAGGAACAATCATCCGACCACCTCCGCAGTCAACCAACGCAAATGAAGGCTGGGGTAATTCTAACGCCTATACCCACCGCCAAAAGGCGGTGGCGCGTTTAAGCTCTCGGTCGATCCATCCTCCAAAGGGTGAGTGGCCGAGCCTACCGGCTTGCTAATAAGAGCAGATGTTACCCGTGATCATTCATCGGTAGCTTGATGATGAGGGCATACCGCGAAGCACGGCGCCGAGCCGCGGTTGCCGGTAAAGTAGAACAATAATTCTGGCGCAACTGACAATCCGCAGTTGAGGTACGGAATGATTGGGACTGTTATGGTTTTGCGTGATGGTGAAGGTGATAGTCCTGGTTCTGTACCTTACACGGCAAGAACCTCACTCGCTGCAGCATTGGCGGCGGTGACCTCACCGTCTGCGGCCGAGAGCCGGGACGATGGGGATGACGCCGGGCTGCATCCATTCTCTCTCCAACATTTCGCGCGGCCAAGCGCGCGAACGTTCGCAACTCTGCCGCACCAATGCGTTGCGCAGCGACCCGCTTGAGAGGTGTCATGAAGCGACCGGCCATGAGCGTGCTTATCAATAATTACAATTACGCTCGCTTCGTTGGTCGTGCGATTGACAGCGTCTTGGCGCAACAGACGCCGGACGTCGAGATAATCGTCGTGGACGACGGATCCAGCGACCAATCGTGCTCCATTCTGGAAACCTACGGCGACCGCATCAAGGTGCTCTTTCAGGAAAATCAAGGGCAGGCCGCCGCGATCAATGCCGCGGTGAAACTGAGCAGTGGCGACATCCTCAGTTTTCTGGATGCAGACGACTGGTGGGCGCCGGACAAGCTGTCAGCGACGGCAGCGGCTTTCCATGCGAACCCTCAGGCATCGCTCGTCTATCACCGACTTCAGCCCGCGCTGACCGATGGCTCGCCGATCCTCAAGCCAATCCCTCGAACCCTATGTTCGGGAGATTTATCGCGACGGCTCACTCAATCGGCAGGCTGGTGGCCCTTCCCGATGACGTCTGCCATCGCTGTCCGACGTAGTGCATGGGATGCTGCAGGGGATATTCCCAAACAGTTCCGCATATCCGCCGACGCTTGGCTTGTGGGAATCTATCCGTTTCTAGGGGACATTGCTGCTTTGCCAGATCCCCTTGGGTTCTACCGAATCCACAACAACAACTGGTATCGGCCGATCGACGATGCCGCCATGCTGCGAAAGCGAATGGCTCATTGGCAGGCGGTCGTTGAGGCGACGAACCTCTTTCTTTCGGCCCACGAATTGGCGGGACGGCTGGATCTGACTGATCACTATCCTTACCAGGTCGCGTCGGCAAAGCTGGTCGGCGTTGATACGCGCACTCGCTTCAAAATTGCCGTCGAAGGGCTCTTTTTTGCAGGAGAACCAAACCTGTTCAGGCGGATGCGCGACGCGTTGCGCACAGCTCACAACCTCCCTCGGCTCGGTCAAGACGCCGGCGTGTCGGAGCCCGCGAAATGAAAGCGCTATTGCTGGTTTCCGAACTGGAAGACTACACCATCTCCTTCGCCAGCGGCGTTGCCCGACATGCGCAGATCGTCCTGGCGGTTCCGCGCCGGCGCTATGCGCAGCTTGCCTCATGGGTCGATCCGGCTGTCGATCTGCACCTTATGGACTGGCCACGGCACCGCTCGCTCTCCAATCCCTGGTTCCTGCGCCAGCTAACACGCCTTATCCGGCACGAACGGCCGGACCTCATTCATCTTTTAAGCAATTCTACCCTTTGGTTGAACTTTGCCGCTCCGTTCTGGCGACCAATCCCGCTCGTCACGACCGTCCATGATGTGGATGTGCATCCCGGCGATTCCGATACCTGCACGCTTCCAGGCTGGGCATCCGAATTTATGGTGAGACAATCAAATCATGTCGTGGTGCATGGCGAGGGGCTGAAGCAGATGATCCTCGCCCGATACAAAAAATCCGCCAATTGCGTCCATGTCCTGTCGCATCCCGCCATTCATCGCTATGCGGACCTCGCTCGGCGACAGAAAATGGTCCGGCGCCAAGCAGACGGAACTGTGCGCGTCCTGCTCTTTGGGAGGATTTTTGCCTACAAGGGTCTGGAGCATCTGATCCGTGCCGAGGCGATGCTCAAGGACTTGCTTCCCAATCTACGCATCACCGTCGCAGGCCGCGGCGACAATCCGTGGGTCTTCCAGCCGCTCATGGGGGAAGCTGCCCGCTATGATATTCACAACCGCTTTATCGAAGATACGGAGGTCGCCCAGCTTTTTCTGGATGCCGATATCGTTGTCCTCCCCTATACGGAAGCGTCCCAAAGCGGTGTGCTCAACCTTGCCGTGGCGTTTGGCAAACCCGTTATCGTGACCGACGTCGGAGAATTGCGGGCCACCGTTCAGCCCAACGGATTGGGACTGGTGGTTCCGCCCCGGGATGCGGAACAGCTTGCAAGAGCCATCCGGACACTGGCAGAAAACGGCGAACTCAGAAGCAATTTCGGGACCAATGCGCTCGAATGGGCCACAGGAGCGAATTCGCCTGAACAGGTCGGAGCAAAGGCCGCAGCCGTTTATCGGGAGGTGGTCGGGGCATGTTGACGAAGGCGCTCACGGATGGAAATCAGATAGCGGCGCGGAACGCGGCAACAGTACGCCACTATGTCTCGGGTGGCTGTGAGAACGGCGGCGGTATCGGCAGGCTGGTTGGCTACATATGTGGCACGGCGAAGGAGGAAGGCAGAAAGCATCTGGTCACCGACACCAGAGGGCCACGATGGTCCGTGGCGACGTCGCCTCTGCACCTGTTGGGTGCCGTCTTGGTGATGGTAAAGGATAGGATCGTCGCTCCGCAACGCATTCACCATATCCATGTCGCAGGTCGCGGCAGCACTTCGCGAAAACTGATCTTAACGCAGGCTGCCCGCCTTCTTGGGTGCTTTCATGTATTGCACCTGCACGACTACGATTATGCAAGCGACTTTGCTGCCCGCTCGCCGCGTCAACAATTGCTCATACGCCGGATGTTTCAAGATGCTGATTACGTGGTGGTCCTAGGCCAGCGCGATCGCACGACGCTAGCGACACTTTTGGGCGTAGACGAGCGCCGCATAGTCGTCGCCCACAATTGCGTCCCCGACCCCGGAGTGCGCAATGTTCGCGTCGGCGAGGTGCCGTTGATCGTATTTCTCGGTCGGTTGAGCGAGCGTAAAGGCGTTAAGGAACTTCTGCTTGCTCTCAGCCATCCGATCATGAAAGAGCTCCGGTGGCGAGCCGTGCTGGCTGGCGACGGACCTGTAGAAGACTACCGACGTCAGGCTGCAGCCATGGCGCTTTCAGATCTGGTGGAGATGCCAGGGTGGCTTGATGCCAACCAGGCGCGGGCCTTGTGCGCACGGGCAGATATCCTGGTGTTGCCCTCGCATGCCGAAGGCATGGCGATGGCGGTGGTTGAAGGACTTGCCCACGGACTGGCGGTCGTCACCACATGTGTTGGAGCGCATGACGAAGCGATTTCCGACGGCGAAACCGGCATCTTCGTGCCTGTCGGAGACGAGGATGCCTTGGCTGCAACGCTGGCAAAGTTGGTTACCGATCCCGAAATCAGGAACCGTCTCTCGTCCAAAGGCCGCGCCCACTATCTCAACCATTTCAGTATGAAGGCATATATGCGTTCGCTGGAAAAACTCTACGATGCCATCTCCGCGCAACGTCAAACAAGGGTTGGCGCACCATGACAATCTCGACTCTTCCGCCGGCCCGCAGCGGCTCGTTCCCGTCAATGCGCTATGAGCCACCGTTTCAGATAGAGTCCAAATCAGACGATTTTGATCTGACATCATGCTTGCGCCTCATCCGGCGGAGAATTCTCATGATCGTGGCTCTAACAACGCTGCTGGTGGCGCCTGCCATTCCGGTGATTTGGGAACTTAAACCGAGCTATCATGCCGAATCCCGGCTGATCATTCACGGGCCTCTGGCGACAACATTCGGCACTGAGGATTCCGGCCGCCGCGATCAATTCGAACTTGCGTCCGAGACAGAACGGCTTCTTTCCAGGAGCGCAGCAGAAGGTGTTATCCGCGACCTCCGGCTCGAGGAGCGGCCAGAATTCAATCCGGCACTGCGGAAAACCTCGCTTGCCGGCAAAGCCAGAGAAGCAGTGCGTGGTCTGTTCGACAGTGGAATGACGCCTTTGCCGATACGAAACAGCCTGGAGCCCGTAATCCCAGAGTACTACAGGGCGCTGCGAGTATGGCGCGACGGCCAGGGTGACGTTATCACGATAGGATTCGATTCAAGTGATCCCGAACTGGCAGCCGCAGTTCCGAACCGACTTATCAGCATCTACCTTGAAGAGCGGAAGGTGAGTATCCGTCGCCGTCTGGACGCAGCGGAGGGATGGATTCAACAGCGAATCGCCGAACAGCAGGATCACGCAGAGGCAGCGCGCGATGCTGCCGACAAGTATCAGAAAGCAATGAGCGCAGCCTCAAACGACGACTCGCAGGGTGACCAGATCAAGTCGCTGATGGAACTGAGCGACCGGCAGATAAAAATCGCACAAAACCGCGCCGAACTAGCCGCAACGATCTCCACCCTCGAAGCGGGCGATGACGCTTCGCTCGCTCTGCAGAATATATCTGTTCCCGACGGCATTGGCGCGATGGAACGCGACCTTCGTGCGCAACAGCAAGATCTCGATCGTCTTCTCGAGACATACGGCAACAATGCCGAGGCAGTGGTAGACTTGCGTGCAAAGATTCTTAAATCCCGCAGCGATCTTCGCCTTGCGGTCGATCGATATCTCCAGTCGATGCGCGCCAAGCTTGCGGCGCTTGATCGTGAAGACGGTGCAGTCCGATCCGAGCTAGCTGCCGCTTACGAGCAACGTTCTCGCTCCGCCCTAGCACAAACTGAGTTGGCGCGGTTACAGCGCAGCGCCGAAAGAGAGCAAACGGCGTTAGACGGGCTCGAGGCTCAGCGCCGGGCGTTGGCTGCGCAAGCCATGCTGCCGGGCGCAGAAGTAGAAGTTCTGTCACCGGCTGCGGTGCCGCTCGCGCCGCAGGGGCGCGGACGGCTTTTCTATCTGATGGGCGCCCTGCTGGGTTCGATTTCGATCGCGGTGACGGCCGCTTTCGTGGTTGAGATGCTGGATGGGACGGTCCGCAGCTTCGACCAGCTAGCCGGAATGGCGCGTACTCTGCCTGCCGGATTCATACTGCGCCTGGGAAGGAAAGATCGGAGAAATCCATCGATGCTCTTCGGGCACGTCCAAGGCGGGATGTTTGAGGAAGCGATGCGCACCGTCATGATTTCACTCAAACAATCCAACGGCGGAAAGTTGCCGAGCAGTATTCTGGTGACGTCGGCTCACAGCGGAGAAGGCAAGTCGCTGGTCGCCAGATCGCTGGCAATCGAACTTGCCGCCAGCGGAAGCCCGGTGTTGCTTGTTGATGGCGACCTCCGGCGCGGAAATCTCGAATCGCTTTTCAAATCGGGGCTGAAGCATGGATTGAATGAGCTCCTGCGCGGACAGGCTCGAATCCAGGAGGTCATCTACCACCATCCAAGCGGCATCGACTTCAT